>JAVBRP010000182.1:0-5036 GCA_031547815.1 Bacteroidales bacterium
ATTTTTGATTTTTGATTTTCGATTTTTGATTTTCGATTTTCAATAAATTTGTCAATTTATTTTATCTTGAAAATCAATTGTTTAAAAATAAATGCAAAAATAATTAAATTTTATTGCAAAAAATATTGACTTTTTATATGAAATATAAAAAATATGATTTATATTTGCTAAAAATATGACGCAAATATAAATCATTTTATTCGAAAACAAATGTAAAAATATCGCATCTTTGGAATATCAAAATCAGCCGGGTGGTACTTCGCGCAGTCGGGTTTTATCGTCGATCAAAATCTTTCAAAGACGCAAAGCGCAGCTTATTTATTTTAGACGCTTTGAATTCTTGATAACTTTGCGTCACAGCGGCTTTGCGAGAGGTAAACCACATAAAGAGTTAAAAACCGATCCGTTCGGCAAAATTGCATCGGCAATCAAAAATCGAAAATCAAAAATATAACATCATGTGTTTCAAGAAAATCGAATCCTATCTGACCCAATTGGGGTACTTCATTTCGTACCGGGACGAAAATGAAGGAATCTTTTGTATCGAAAGCGAAGAAGACGGTATCAAGAATCTGATCATCGGCGTGGCGCAGCCGATCGTGGTTTTGGAACAGTTTATCTTCACGTTGAAGAGCGATGATAAGGATATTTTGAAATCGCTGTTGAAAAAGAATCGCGACATCGTGCACGGCGCTTTTGTGCTCGACGAAACCGGTACGCGCGTTATTTTCAGGTATACCATGCAATCGGAAAGTTTGGACCTCAATGAATTGGAAGGCGCGCTCAATTCGCTGGGATTGTTGCTGAGCGAGTATTATGAGCAAATCCTCGAATTTTCAAAGAAATAATATAATAGAACGCGGATGACACAGATGAAACGGATCAGCACGGATTTTTTCCTAAAGCTCAGTGTACCTCAGTGCTTTCTCAGCGTCACTCAGTGTAATCAAAATAAAAAATCCGTTTAAATCCGCCAAATCCGCGTCATCAGCGTTCCAACAATCAAAAATTTAAAATCAAAAATTAAGAGATCATGAACGTATTTAAAAGACTTTTACGAATAGGGACAGCCGAAATTCATTCGATTGTCGACAAGATGGAAGACCCGATCCTGATGACCGAGCAGGGAATCCGCGAAATGCGCGAGGACTTGGACAGGTCGGTTGAATCGCTGGCGCGGGTACGGGCTATGGCGATCCGCGCCCGGAACGAAAAGAACAAGAAAACGGCCGAAGCGCACGATTACGAAAACAAAGCCGTGACGCTGCTCACCAAAGCCCAAAAAGGCGAGTTGGACCCGGCACAGGCCGAGAAGTTGGCGCGCGAGGCATTGTTGCTTAAGGAACGCTTGTTGGGCGAGGCCGAAAAACTCTGCGAACAGCAAGTCGTACACGAAAACGCAACCGACGAGATGCAGAAGAATGTCGAAATCCTGAAATTCAATATCAACAAGTGGGAAAACGAGTTGAAGACCCTCCGTGCCCGCGTGAAGGTGAGCCGCGCCACCAAAGAGGTGAACAAGCAAATGGCACAAATCGACAGCAACAGCACCATCAGCATGTTGGAACGCATGAAAGAAAAGGTGGAAGATGAAGAAGCGCTGGCACAGGCTTACGGCGACTTGGCCAAAAGCAACAAGTCGGTGGACGACGAAATCAACAAAGCCATCGGCAGCGATGCGGAAAAGGTGAATCAAGATTTGGAAGATATCAAAAGAAGATTGGGGATCATCACCAACGGAGACCGAATGTTGCCCGGATAAGTCTCAGCGTAACCTGTTTCGGGGTTCCGGTTGTTCCGGCTGCAAGCGCCGGTCAATATCGCTGCCAACCGAAAAGGTTAACCCGCAACGTCATTGCGAGTGGTTGCGAAGCAATCCTTTAATAGTGAAGTAGATTGCTTCGTCGTTCCTTCTCGCAATGACGGCCGAAGCAACCCGGCAGGTCAGTGAAACTTTCCCTGAAAGAATCTCGTAAAATAATAAATGGAGTCCTTCCAATAAGCCAATGGTGCAATCAAAAATCAAAAATCGAAAATGACTGACATCTTGCATACTCTTTTCAACCCGTTGCCCAATGCGGTGATGACCGTGCTGGTGGGCGTGCTGGCCCTGTATTGGCTGTATGTGATGCTCGGCGGCGTGGGATTCGGCGATCTGGATATTGGTGTCGATTTTGATGCCGATGTGGATGCGGGCGCCGAAATACCCGATGTGCACGCCGGCGATGCCGCAGCCGATACCGACGCGGATGCGGATTCCGACAGTGACGCGCCCCAAGCCAAGCACGAGGGCGTCTTCGCCAAGTTCTTGCACTACCTGAACGTGGGCAAGGTGCCGTTCATGCTGGTGCTTTCCACCTTCAAGTTCCTCACGTGGATATGCACGCTCATCGCCACCAAATTCATTATTGTTGACGGTTGGGGCCTGAAATCGTTGTTGATATTGATACCGATGTTTGTTGTCGGAATTTTCTTAACCAAATATTCCACCACACCTATGGCCAAGTTTTTCAAACAGATCGGATACCAAGGCGAGGAAGAGATCGATTTTCTCGGCCGCTCCGGAAAAATGCTGTCGTCCATCAAAGGCGACAAGATCGGGTTTGCCGAATTCATCATCGAGCAGAACCCGATGAAACTGAACGTGAAGAGCCACACCGGCGAAGAAATCGCGTACGGCGATCAAGTGATGGTGACCGATGAATCGGACGATCGGAAGATATATTTTGTGACGAAGGAGATAACGTTTTGATTTTTAACGGATAAAATTTATCGCAATGACCCAAGAGCAGTTCCGGGAAGTTGTCCGGCAGGGCGAAGGCGTTACCGTAGAATTCAAACAATGCGGTACGGAAGTAGGTGTGTCCGTATTCGAAACCATTTGCGCTTTTCTCAACAGGCTGGGAGGGCATCTCATCTTGGGCATGAAAGACAACGGCGAAGTAACCGGCGTTACGGAATCGTGCATCGCACCGATGATACGCAACATCATCAATGTGACCAACAATCCGCAACAACTCAACCCGGCTTACTGTTTTTCGCCCGAAGTGTTCGAGTTGGACAGAAAAAAGGTGATATATATCTATGTTCCCGAAAGTTCGTTGGTGCATCGCTACAAGGGACGCATTTACGACCGCGCGGGCGATGCCGATAACGATATCACCAATAATCCTTATCTGATCGATAATATCCACTTGCGTAAACGCAACGAGTTTACCGAAAATAAGGTGCTCCCGTTTCTCGAAATGCGCGACTTGGACAGCGGCACTTTCGAAAAGGCTCGTCGGATAACCGCCGTGTGGGAACGCAATCACCCGTGGATCACGATGAGCGATGAAGAAATTCTCCGGTATACGGGCTTTTGGAAAAAAGATACCGAAACCGGACGCGAAGGTTTTATCCTTGCGGCAGCATTGCTTTTCGGCACGGAGAACACCATTTCGAATTATTGCCCGGCTTACAAAACCGATGCCGTGTACCGCAACATATCGTACAACCGATACATGAATCCGCTGCCCGATGATCCTGACATCCGCTACGACGACAGGGATGATATTCGCGTGAATCTTATCGAAGCATACCAACGATTGATGAATTTCGTGTACAAAAATATGCCCGATAAATTTCACTTAGGCCCGACCGGCACGCAACGCATCGACGTCCGCGACAGGATTTTCCGCGAGGTGGTAGCCAATTCGCTTGTTCACAGGGAGTATTCGCACAGTTTCCCGGCAAAGTTCCTCATTTTTGCCGACCGTGTGATTTGCGAAAACTGGAACAAGCCCTTGGGTAAAAACCCCGCCACATTGGACAACCTCGAAACACACACCAAAAACCCGTTGATCGTAAAGGTCTTCAAGGAATTGGCATGGGTGGAGGAATTGGGTTCCGGGCGCAGGAATATCAAAAAATTCGCCCCGGTGTATTATCCGAATTATCGCATCATCATCGAGAATGACGAGAAATTTGTTTTTACGATTACTTATCGTGATGAAAATATAAATGAGAATGTAAATAATAATGTGCCTGTAAATGATCATGTAAACGGGCCTGTAAATATGAATGATAAGATAAATGATCGTGTAAATGATTATGTAAATGATAAGATAAATGATAAGATAAATGATAAGATAAAAATTTATCTTAATTCAAAAAAGAGTTTTCAAGACATTCCCGAATACATAAAAGAAGAACTCTGCGGGTTTATCATATATATGCTACATAATCCGGGTACAAGCAGGAGTAATCTGATGAATGTCACTAAAAAAGGCTCTGCAACTACCGATCGTTACATCAAGTTGCTTAGAGATACCAACATAATCGAATATCTCGGCTCTCGAAAAACCGGCGGCTATTACCTTACCGTCGAAACAAAAAGTATATTGGAAAGCCCCGATAATTCCATTCAACCGTCATGAAAGAAGATCGCTTCGTCACCATCCTCACATTTGTTTATCCGCATGAGTCGGGCATTCCGTGTAGCTTGCTCGAGTCGGAAGGCATCGAATGCTTTATGCGCGACGAAATGACCGCCTCTGTGCAGCCCTTTTACTCGAATGCCATTGGCGGGATCAAGTTACAGGTAAGGGAAAGCGATGTTCAAAGGGCTATTGAGGTATTGACCGAAGGAGGCTTTATTAATGAAGCGGAAAAGAAGGATTTGTTGGGCGAAGACGATGCCGGGATGAAGGTATCCGACGGATCAACTTGTCCTTTTTGCGGATCAACAGAGGTGGTTCATAAAAAATCGGCTTTTGCAGCCATGATTTCGACGCTGTTGCTCGGTTTTCCTGTCCCGCCTTTCCGGAAGGGTTATCATTGCATGGATTGCGGGAAGGATTTTAAGAAAAAATAAATAATGAGCACCATGAAGTTTTTAGTTTTTCTTTATTTTGTAATTTCAATGATGCCTGTTTATGCACAACAGGACATGAGCGGGAAATATTGGACACAAACATGCGGGTATTTCCATGGTTATTTTTTACGCCTTTTCCCTGATTCTACCGCTCATTTTACGCCAATTTATGAAACATCTT
>JAVBRP010000277.1:0-4970 GCA_031547815.1 Bacteroidales bacterium
GAACCCGTTTGACCCGGTTTTGAAAACCCATAAACTGTCCGGACAATTGAAAGACTTTTGGAGTTTCAGCTTGGATTACGATTGCCGCGTCGTCTTTTATTTTACAAATGACAAGCCTAAAAAGGCTGTTTTTATTGATGTCGGCACTCATGATGAAGTTTATTGAGTAATCCGGATTCAAATACACTGCGACCGGCTTTTTGGTATTCAACCCCGTCAATACCTCTCTTCAATTTACCGAAATGTTTGGCAAGAGTTTTTTTCTTCCGCCGTTTCATTTTTCCGAGCAGATCGGAAATATTATCCTTCGTGATTTCTTTTACTTCAACGATCATTTCTTTATCTTTTTGGCAAAGTTATACGTCTTACGATCTTACGGTCTTACAATCTTACATGTCTTACAATCTTACACGTCTTACCATCTTCCCCTGTCCGCTATCGAACATAAAATGTATCGAAACCGAACACTTTGCAAAAGCGTCGATTCAATAAACCGGGCACATTCAGCGGGTTACATTTCCGGCACACGACTTGTTTTTGGACGATTAATTTCGATAAACATACTCGAATGCGATTTTCATCGTTATTTCACGTAAATAAACAACATCATGCATTTAAAGTCCGGAATAATCGCTAATTTTGGCGCAATCTTTTTCAAAACCGTAATATCCCGTTGGATGAGATTCATTATCGTTTTTCTTATTTGTATCGCCGGTTCCGTTAATCGGATTTCCGCCCAGGAAGCATGGACATTGGAGCAATGCATCCGCTATGCTTACGACAACAATATCCGTTTGAAACAACAGCAATTGAATGTAATAAGAGCCGAGAACGACTTGTTGCAGTCAAAGCTCAATTTGCTGCCCGACTTGAACGCATCGAGCAACTTCAATTCGTCGAAAGGAAAGGTGTTGGATCAAAACACCTTCACCATCGTAGACGGGAAAACGGTTAATTCCCTTTCGGCAAGCATCGGCAGCGGCGTCACTCTGTTCAAAGGGTTGCAGCAGAAAAATACGATCGATCGGAATGAATTTTCATTGATGTCGTACATTCAAAATGCGGAAAAACTGAAAAACGACCTTTCCATCAACATCGCATTGTTCTATTTGCAGATCATTCACGCACGGGAGCAATTAACGGTTGCCGAAAATCAATTGGAATTAACCCTGTTGCAAGTAGAACGGACGGCCGCTTTGGTCGAAGCCGGCAGTACGCCCGAAGGCGAACTGTTCGACATCCGGTCGCAAGCCGCGCGCGAGGAATTACAGATCGTAACAGCCCGCAATACATTGGAATTGGCGCGGCTCGACTTGGCGCAGCTGCTCGATCTGGAAGCAAAAGCCGATTTTCAAGTCGCGGTTCCCGATTTCTCGAACATCGGAATCTCCGAAGTCGTCAACACGGTCGACAATCTGTTTGCCACAGCCGAAACTGCTTTACCGCAAGTAAAAGCTGCCGAATACGATCTGAAAAGCGCCGAAAAACAATTATCCATCGCCAAAGGTTATCGCAGCCCCACACTGTCGCTTTCGGGCGGCTACAGCACCCGCTATTCGAGTTCGGCCCACACCTACAGTCCTACGGGCGAAGAAATAAGGTACCCGTTTTGGGATCAATTGAAAGACGGGGTCAACTCATACATCGGCTTAGGTTTGAGCATCCCCATTTTCAACGGCTGGCAGGTACAAACCAATGTCAAGAACGCCAAGTTGAACCTGCAAAGCTATCAATACCAATTGGAGCTTACCAAGAACACTTTGTATAAGGAAATTCAACAAGCCCATGCCGATGCGGTAGCCGCACTGAAAAAATACCTTGCTTCGGTGAAAGCCGTGGCATCCATGGAAGAAGCATTCCGGTACACCGAACAGCGCTACGAAGTGGGTATCATGAATTTTGTGGATTACAGCACCGCCAAAACACGGCTCACCGCCGCGCAATCGGATTTGCTGCAAGCCAAATTCGAATATATTTTCAAAACCAAAGTTTTGGATTTCTATAACGGAAAACCGATCAGTTTATAGTTTCGAGTTTCGGGTTTAAAGTTTGAGGTTGGGCAAAGCCGTATAACCCGGAATTTTTGAGACATTGAACTTTTGAAACTTCAAACTTGAAACTTCAAACCTTAAACTATTAAAGAAATGGATCAATTCATTCGCATAACCAATAATCAACGGATCGATTTCGATTCGATTCCCGTGTTGCCGTACGCCGATTTTCTTCGCCGGAACGCCGGTTTGCCCGACAAGGACAATCACCGGTGCGTAAGTTATTTTGCACACCCCGAGGGCGAACGGTTGCGATTGATCTGCTGCATTGCCGACGACGACCGCGCCGACATCATGGTTTCATCGTGCCGGGTCGAACGCAACGCCCCTCCCCTGCCCTCTTTCACTGCCGTGCATGAAAGTTTTCACCTGTTCGAGCGCGAACTGCACGAGAACTTCGACATCGACTATTCCGACCATCCGTGGCTGAAACCCGTTCGTTATGCACACAACAGGGCAAATCCCGACGAACGGATGAACCGATATCCTTTCTTCGGCATCAAAGGCGAAGACCTGCACGAAGTGGGCGTCGGCCCCATCCATGCGGGCGTCATCGAGCCGGGATATTTCCGTTTTTCGTGCAACGGCGAAAAAATTCTCCATCTGGAAATTCAATTGGGCTATCAGCACCGCGGCATCGAACAACTGTTTGTCGAAAAGAAACATCTGAACCAACGCATACATCTCTCCGAAAACATTGCCGGCGACAGCACCGTGGCGCATGCAAGCGCTTTTGCGTTGGTTTGGGAAGCGATGTGCGGCTATCAAACGCTTTATCCGCTGCTGTGGGTGCAAACGCTCGCACTCGAAATAGAACGCATTGCCATGCACACCGCCGATCTGAGCGCTTTATGCGGCGACGTGGGTTATCAGTTGGGCAACGCGGTATACGGACGCCTGCGCACCCCGATCATCAATTTTTTTCAGGCATGGTGCGGCAATCGACTTGCCCGTACGTTGATCCGGCCCGGAAGTTTGTTTTATCCGTTTACGGAAACCTTGGCCATGCAACTGTCGCGCATTTTGATCGATTACGAACGCGACTTCACGCAAATGGGCAAAACACTGTTCAACATGCCGGGTATTTTGTCGCGTTTCGAAAAAACGGGTACCGTCACCGCCGATCAGGCACAACGCATCGGAGCGGTAGGCCCCGCCGCCCGGGCGTGCAACATCAAACGCGACGTGCGTTGGTCGCATCCCGACGAAGTATATCGAACATTGGGGCACACGCCTCTGTTGTATGCTTCGGGCGATGTATGGGCACGGGCAAAACTTCGCCACGATGAAGTGCTGCAATCGATCGGTCACATCCGCAATCTGCTGCACGTAATACCTCTTCCCGAGGAAATAGAGCACGATCTGAAACCGCCCGTACCCGATACCTTTGCCTTGGCAATGGTCGAAGGTTGGCGCGGCGAAATATGCCATTGCGCCATCTCCGACGGCAACGGCGAAATTGTCCGATACAAAATTACCGACCCGTCGTTCCACAATTGGCAGGCTTTGTCCCTGGCGGTACGCAACAACGAAATTTCCGACTTCCCGATCTGCAACAAAAGTTTTAATCTGTCGTATTGCGGATTCGATTTATAACCGGACGCAATTATCGGTTAGTTGTACTTCTCACGAACAAATTTTATGCGAGAGTTTGCTTGTATTTGTAACGTGCGCAAACATATTCCGTTATCATGACGAAACAACGAATACAAAAAATAAGACCGAATGAAATAAAGCAAAAATTTCCTACCTTTGTACATGCAATCAAGTTAAGATATGGAAAACAGAAAATTAGATAAAAACACAAGCGATAAAATCAGTTTTATCAGTTTTATTATTCCTGAATTTGCTCTTGCCTACAAAATGAATGTGCAAAAGGCATATCAATATCTGAAACAATACGGTGGTATTGATTATCTCAACAAGCATTGGTGGGCATTGCATACCGATAATCCGTTTTGGGCAGTTAGAAGTATGTATGAAATTTGCTGCAAAAACGGAGGAATGAGATGAGAGTTTATCACGGAAGCTATACCCGGATAGAAGAAATTGATTTATCGAAGTGCGAAATAGGAAAAGATTTCGGACAGGGATTTTATGTAACAAAAATAAACTGAACGCAAAGGCTTAGATAACGGCACGCAAGGCATTGTGACAGAATTTGAATTTAATGAAAATGCCTTTCTGCACTTCAATTTAAAAGTGTTGCGATTTACCGGATATGATGACGGTTGGCTCAATTTTGTGGCAATGAACAGAAACACGGCATTGCCTCAGCCTACTCACGATTACGATATCGTAGAAGGCCCGGTTGCCGATGATAAAATTGCGACACGAATAAAAAGATATTTGAAAGGAAATATTTCCAAACAACAATTTTTGGAAGAATTGAAATTTGTTAAAGAGACACACCAAATTTGTTTTTGCACAGGTCGTTCGCTTCAAATGCTTGATTTTACAGAAAAAAAGGAAGACATAGAATACGAAATAGCAAAAATTAGCGAGCCTCTGATAGAACAATTTATCATTGAATTTAATATTGATGAAGAAACAGCAACTGATAAGTTTTTCTCTTCAAATACATTTGCAAAACTTGCCGACAAAACTACCGAGTTTCACAAAAAAACGTGGCAGGAAATATACGAATTATTAAAACAAGAACAGGTATAAAAAAGAAGTTGCTCCAATTCGAACAACTTCTTTTCGAGATCATTTTTCGATAAACCTTAATCGATTGTATCCATAATGACGGTTTCTTCTTTGGTTACATTTTTCACTAAAATGCCCGGTTCGTGTATCAGCCAAATATTACCGAACTTTTTGAAATGCAATATGGTAACTTCGCCCACCGACATGGGAATACCCACAGCCAATATGGCATGAGCTTCGTCACCATGAATTTCCACGTCGCCGACATGT
>JAVBRP010000114.1:0-4005 GCA_031547815.1 Bacteroidales bacterium
GCGCCTGACGCGCCGAGTCGGCCGACATTTGCTCGAAATCTTTTTTGCATCGGTCGATATTGGCGCGCAATTCGGTGTTGCTGACCGTCAGTTGCTCGTTAGCCGATATCAAACTGTCGTTCTCCGTGTTGTAGCGCTTCACCTTTCGTTTCTGTTCCGCATATTTTGAACCGGGAACGCACGACCCGACGACGAGCAAGGAAACAATAACGAATGCCGAGAAAAGAATCGAAGATAAGTTCTTCATATAGTGGAGGTATTACCGATTGTATTTTCGGGGTCAAAAATAGGAAAAACCGGTGCAATATCAATAGAATGTTGATATTTATATCCCGGGTTCGGAGGCATTTGCAATGCCGAGCAATATTAACGGTAATCTTTTTGCGGATAATCGGTATTGCACAAGAAAGTCGATAAACATTTTACCGGCAAGTAAATGAAATCTCTGCATTCTGCGAAGCCAATTGATGTTTACAAAGATATTCTTAACACTGCTGTTAAGACATCCTTAACACCACTGTTAAGACGCCTTTAACACTGCTGTTAAGACACCCTTAACGCCGGCGTTAAGAATACCTTAACACAATAAACAATACGATAAATCGATCCGGCGACCTGCGGTTATGAAAATATAACTTTTCAAGCTATACTTCGCGCGGTCAAGTTTTGTGATATTCCTCTTTGCGTCTTAGCGCCTTTGCGAGAGGTAATATCACGCAAAGACGCCAAGGCGCGAAGCACAAAATGACTCCGCGTGAAGTATAATCGATCATTTCATATCAAAATGTTAAAAATGAAACTTTTATTGATCAGTAATTCCACGAATCCCGGCGAAGCGTACTTGGATTATCCCAAGCAGCAAATCAAAAATTTTCTCGGCGAAAAGCCCGTCAATGCGCTTTTTATTCCTTATGCGGCCGTCACTTTTTCGTACGACGATTACGAGAAAAAAGTCGGGGATCGTTTTTCGGAGATCGGGCATCGGGTAACTTCGATTCATCGTTTTCCTGATCCCGCGAAAGCGGTCGAAACGGCGGAAGCCATTGTTGTCGGCGGCGGAAACACATGGAAACTGGTGCATGAGCTTCATCACAATCGCTTGATTGAACCGATACGCAAAAAGGTTTCGGACGGAACGCCTTACGCGGGATGGAGCGCGGGAAGCAACGTGGCGTGTCCCACATTGCGCACCACCAACGACATGCCGATCATTCATCCGATCGCTTTCGAGACGTTGAATCTGGTTCCGTTTCAGATCAATCCGCACTACACCGACGCGCATCCCGAAGGGCACGGCGGCGAAACGCGCGAAGACCGTATCCGCGAATTTATCGAAATAAATCCCGGCGTGTATGTTGTCGGATTAAGAGAAGCCACCATGCTTCGGCTCGAAAACGGCCGACTTTCGTTGATCGGAAAACGTTCCGCGCGCATTTTCAAAAAGGGGATCGAACCGTACGAAGCGGATGCCGCCGCCGATTTTTCGTTTCTGTGGTCGTAGCCCGTCAATCCGGCAATAATTCCGCCAATTTTGCGGCCAATTGTTCTACATGCAGCCCTTTGGCGATTATTTTTCCGTCTTTGTCCAGCAGCACGGTATACGGAATGGAGTTTACCGAATACAGTTTGGCGGCCGCGCTTTGCCAATAGCCCAAGTCCGATATGTGCGGCCAAGCGAGGTTGTCGTTTTTGATGGCTTCCACCCATTCTTTTTTGCCTCTGTCCAGCGATATTCCCACAATCTCGAAACCTTTGTCCTTGTAGCGGTTATACAGTTCCACCACCTGCGGATTGGCTCTGCGGCAAGGCCCGCACCACGACGCCCAAAAATCGAGCAACACGTATTTGCCTTTTCCCGCATAATCGGAAAGCGATGCCGGCCGGTCGTCGGGCGTTTTCAGCGTGATGTCCGGAAACGGTTGCCCGATATCCGTTTGCTTTTGCGCCGCCACATGATCCTTGAGCATTTTTACCCATTGCGATGTGTTCAATGTATCGTCGAAGCCGGCGGCAACCTGCTCCAATTCGGTTGTATTCATCAAGTGCCGCATCAACAACATATTGTCGACGATAAAGGCTGTGGATATCTTTCCGGGATGGCGGAACACAAAATCGATCATGCAGTCGGTTTGTTCCTTTTGGAGTTGTTGCATCTGCGAAACGATCGTCCGCTCTGCTTCCGGAGTTGCATTGCTCGATGATTTCAGCGAAACGTACGAACTGTTCAATTCCTTTTGTTGTTGCGTGAATTGCTGCATTTTCGCAACAAATTCCGCATAAATGTCATTTTCCTTCGATCCCGTGATGTCGGATTTTTCGATGTTTTCCGGATCGATAATGATGCGTATGTTCGAATTTTCGACGAAAAACCGGACGGGGCCTTTGTTTCCGACATGCAACATGCAGAATTCGGGATACGGCACGTTCCCTTTCAAGGTGAATCGGCCGTTTGCCACGGTTGTGCTGTCGACATTCTCCGATTTGAGGTTTCGATACATTCTCAGCACAACTTTTTGTCCGTCCGCATTTTTTATTTCTCCCGTGATCACGTATCCCGATTGCCCGCTATGAGACGACACGATGCCGGCGATCATCAAAATCCAAATTAACTGTTTCATCGATCGATGTTTTTAACCGGATGCAAATGTATCATTTTCGCAGACACAATACAAATAATGCATCCGTATTTCTGTCGCGAATCGTTCGGCAAACATTTCATGCTTGACGCTTGTTACAAAAAAAAATGTAATCGATATGAAATCAATCATCGGTGCCGGGTTGAGCATTATTTTTTTATTGATCGCGGCATCGTGCGGAAATAAGCGGGAAAGTTCGGAAAACGGCGGACATGCGGCGCTCCCGGACTATCCGGTCATCACGTTGAAGGAGCAGGATGCGGTGCTCGAATCGGTATATCCGGCGGTGATTCGCGGGAAAGTGGATATCGAAATCCGTCCGCGTGTCGACGGGTTTATCGATGCCATATATATCGACGAAGGGTCGATCGTCGAAAAAGGAGAGCCGCTGTTCAAAATCAATTCTCCGAAGTCGGATCAGGATGTTGCGACGGCAAAAGCTGCGGTGACAAGCGCCGAAGCGCAAGTGAACACGGCCAAGTTGAATGTGGACAGGATACGTCCGTTGGCCGAAAAGGGCATCGTGAGTTCCGTGCAACTGCAATCGTACGAAAACGCCTACGAATCGGCAACGGCGGTGCTGTCGCAAGCCCGCGCCGATTTGAAAAATGCGGTGGAAACTCGATCGTGGACGTTAGTGGCAAGCCCCGTCGACGGCATCGCGGGTCGGATTCCTTTCCGGCAAGGCAGTTTGGTGAACAGTTCCAACATATTGACTACCGTAGCCAACATCAGCATGGTGTATGCTTATTTTTCGTTGAACGAGAAAGAGTTGATGCAATTGTTGACCACCATCGAGAGCAGGTCGCAAGCCGACGTCATCAAAAACATGCCGCCGATCACCCTGATATTGGCCGATGGTTCGGTATATCCCGAAAAGGGGCGGATAGAAACGATTGCGGGGGTACTCGACGTTTCAACCGGTTCGGCGAATTTTCGCGCCGAATTTCCCAATCCGCACCGTTTGTTGCGAAGCGGGTTGAGCGGAAAGATTTCCATTCCTAAAACCTTGCACCATACATTGGTGATACCGCAAAAGGCGACATTTAACCGGCAAGATAAGACGCTGGTGTATAAAGTTCAAGGCGATTCGGCGGTGCAAAAAGCCGTTACCGTGTTGCCCATGCCCGACGGGCTTCATTTTGTCGTAACCGCCGGCCTTGCCGAAGGCGATAAGATTGTTGTCGACGGATTGGCTACGTTGACAAACGGGAAAAAGATAACGACTCGGTAATCAATGTCGTCCGGTTATGATTCTCACGGTGTTCTTGGCGTGATTATTCTCTCGCAAAGGCCCAAAGGCGCCAAGCAAGAAAAAATTCGAATGCATAACCGAGCTTGCGAATTCATCGAAGGTAAAACTTGATCG
>JAVBRP010000105.1:0-4712 GCA_031547815.1 Bacteroidales bacterium
ATCGGCCGTATGGTCGGGCTTCATCCTGTTTTTGGTAACCGCGGGAATGTCGGTATTCGTCAACAACAAGTTACGCTTGATCGACAAAATTTCCTACCTGCCCGGTTTATGCTACATATTGCTGATCGGCGGGGTTCCGGCAATTCACCGGTTAAGTCCCGAAATGATCGCGACCGGTCTCATTATCTTCGGATTCATACGGTTGGTCAAATCCTTCGAAAGCGAAAGACTTTCTTATCATTATTTTACGACGGCCGTATTCATATCGGCAGCGTCATTTTTCTACCGCTACGCATACGTTTATATGGCAGCGGTGTGGTTTGCCCTCATGTTTCTGCGTCCCGGCTATTGGCGCGAATGGGTTTTCTCTTTTCTGGGCTTTGCCTTTCCCGTTTTCCTTGCATTCTGTTGGTTCTTTTTGGTGGAGGACGATTATACGCGCATGGGGGCGTTCTTCGGCGAACTGTTTTCCGTAAGTCGCACCGCACCGTATCTTTCGGTGTCGACAATCGTTTTTTTCGCGGCAGCGGCGACAACCGTTGTTTTTGCATTCGGGCATCTGATGCGCTACCTCGGTTCGAAGAAGATCATCATTCGCAACGGCTATTATCTCCTGATTCTGATTGCGATTATCGGCATCGCAGGCGCATTCATCGTTCCCGATACGCTTCCGTTTGCTTGGTATCTCACGGCGTTTCCCCTGTCTTTCATTCCGGCGAACTATCTGGCAACGGTGCGGTCGACTCGTTGGGGAACCGGCGTTCTGGTTTTCCTTTTCGCAAGCGTCGCCGTCGCACAGATTATTTATTTTTCAATTTTTGATTTTTGATTGATGATTTTTGATTCAATGTCGTTTAGTTAAGAATTTTATCATTATGTTTTACCCCCGACCCCTAAAGGGGAGTCTCGGTATACCGCGCTTTGCGAAAGTCCCCTTTAGAACCGCAGCCCTGAAAGGGCAAGCTCGACGAAGTCATTTAGGGATGAAAACAAAATAAAACGTTAATTAAACAACATTGATTTTTGATTGATGATTTTGATTGAATTTTTGATTCATGAATGAAGATATCCGATCGGTATTGAAACAGCATTGGGGCTACGATTCGTTTCGCCCCATGCAGGAAGATATTGTCCGATCGGTGCTCGACGGCCGCGACACGTTGGCGTTGATGCCCACCGGAGGCGGAAAATCCATTACCTTTCAGGTTCCCGCCATGGCGTGCGAAGGCTTGTGCGTGGTGATTACGCCGTTGATCGCCTTGATGAAGGATCAGGTGGAGAATCTTCGGAAACGGCAAATAAAAGCGGTGGCCGTTTATTCGGGCCTGACTTCGCGCGAAATCGATATAGAACTGACCAATTGCGTTTTCGGCGGATATAAGTTTTTGTATGTTTCGCCCGAACGCTTGGGTACCGATATTTTTCGGACACGCGTCAAGGATATGAAAATCAATCTGATTGCAGTGGACGAAGCGCACTGTATATCGCAATGGGGTTACGATTTTCGTCCGGCGTATCTCGAAATCGCCGATTTTCGCGAACTGCTGCCCGACGTGCCCGTGTTGGCGCTTACGGCTACGGCCACGCCCGAAGTGGTGGACGATATACAGACGCAACTGCGCTTCCGCGAACGCAACGTTCTGCAAACAAGTTTCGAACGGAAAAATTTGGTATATCTGGTTCGCCGTATCGAGGATAAGCAGCGTTATTTGCTGAAAACGATCGGTCGGTTTCCCGGAAGCGGGATCGTGTATGTGCGCAATCGGAAGAAAACCCGCGAAACGGCGCAATTCCTGCAACGCAACGGCATTTCGGCCGATTTCTACCATGCGGGATTGAGCAACGAGGCGCGTTCGGAAAGACAAGATCGCTGGAAAGACGGCGATTGCCGCGTGATTGTGGCTACCAACGCTTTCGGAATGGGAATCGACAAAGCCGACGTGCGTTTCGTGATTCATATAGATTCGCCCGACACGCTCGAAGCGTATTTTCAGGAGGCGGGGCGTGCGGGGCGCGATTTGCAAAAGTCGTACGCCGTGTTGCTTTACGAAAAGGCCGACCGCAACAAGTTGGAACAACGGCTGCGGGTGAGTTTTCCCGAACCGGACATGGTGCGGCGGGTATACCACGCTCTGGGAAACTTTCTGCAAGTGCCGTTGGGCGGCGGACGCGACATTCCGCTCGACTTTTCGCCGGAGCGTTTCGCGGCAGCGTACAAACTCGAATTGCTGTCGGCATATCACGCGTTGAAGCTGATCGACGCCGAAGGTTACATCCGCTACGACGAAGATCCGCGCTCGGGCGCCAAAGTGCATTTTCTCGTGCAACGCGACGATCTGTACAAGTTTCAGGTTTCCAACGAGGAATTCGATAAGTTCATCAAGCTGTTGTTGCGTTCCTACAGCGGTTTTTTCTCGGAATACGTCACCGTCGACGAATCGATACTGGCACAGAACGCCAAAGTGAGCATCGACGTGATATACGGGTACCTGCAACGGTTGGACAAGATGAAGATCATCGACTACATCCCGCGACGCCGTCAGTCGGTGATCACGTACATCCGCGAACGCATCGACGAAAAGTACCTGACGCTCTCGACGGCCAACTACAAGGTTCGCAAGAACATCATGCAGAAAAACATCGATGCGGTGATTCGCTATGCCGAAAGCGACGATCGTTGCCGCAGCGCAATGCTGCTCGAATATTTCGGCGAAAAGAACGCCGCTCCCTGCGGGCAATGCGACTATTGCATACGGCGCAAAGAGCAGGAAATAACGCCCGACGAGCGCGAACGTATCCGCAAAGCCGCGCTCGACACACCGCAACCCGATGCGGAAACAATCGGAAAATTGACCGGAATCAACGAGCGGAAAATTATTGAGGTGTTGCGGAAAATGCGGGATGACGAGGAGATTAATTGAAGCGGATTACACGTTTTCGATGGTTTGTATATTGTATTTCACACAACATGAAACAAAAATCGCCTGCAACCAATGAAGTATCCTGTACTTATCCTGTACTCATCCTGTACTATGCTCTGCTTGTTATGTTTTTTTGAAACAATATGTTTCGATATTGAGCAATAATCGTCAATGTCAAGATGTCGGCATATTATAAGGTGTCGCAGCTACACGGTTTGGGGAGTTTACACCCTCTTCAATTTTTCAATTTCTTCTGCAAAATCCAATTTTACAAGCTCCCAAATTTTTCCTTTCAGGCAAATAGGATTCATTTCTTCATCGGCCTTTTTAAAATTAGTGAAATTGTCTATTATTGTGTCTCTTTCATGAGTATATTCAAAACGCCGGTTATGAAATTCCAGCATTTCCGGAATGGAAAAGATTTCCAGCAATTCATGTAAATCCCAAAAGTCTTTCTTTCTTCCCCCTCTCCGAACAATATCAACTTTCATGGCAATTATATCATAAATGCTTGCCATCCTGATATTATCAATAACATCAAACGGGTCGATCATTTCATCATGATAATAAAGATCAATCTTTATATTGTTATCTGCCGAATCTCCCACAAAATATGACCTTCCGAAGCCAACGATATCCGACCTGTCCGGTCGATCGTAATACGGATAATTATCCCGGAAAAACTTTTCAAAGACATCAAAATCAAGGCTTCCATAAGGAGCGTTTGTAAATAAATCTATATCCTCGGATACTCGATGTCCTAATCTAAGACTTAATGAAGTACCGCCAACGAGCCGAAACGATTCAAAAATTCGGTTTGACATCATATCGGTAAGTATTTTCCGTAGTTGCGGAGATACAGTTTTGTAATACAGCTCTTTATTTAACACCGGCTTGTTCATTTACTTTTGCCCTAACGAGTAGAAAACGGATGATTTGTGTCGGAAATATAATTTTCAAGTTCGGATATTTCTATGACGTAAAAGCGGGCGATTTCTTCTTTCTCTTTTTTATTACCCCGTTCCAAAATCCTGCTAATGACAAATTTTTTATATTTTTCCCAATCGATCTTATCAAAATCGATATCCCAAAAAAGTGATTTTCTGATATTCGGGCCGGTGCCGGATTTTTCTTTCGATTTTTTCTCTTTGTAAAGAGCTATTTGGTGATAATCCTGTAAGATCAACAGAAAACCTTCTTCATAATCGAGAGCCTTTTCAATATTCAATGAAAGATCCAATGTTATATTCCTCCTGCCCGAAATAATCGCATTAATGGTTTGATAGTGAATACCAATTTTTTCGGCCAAGGCTCTTTGAGTGATATGCATCTTTTTCAAATCCCGTTCTATAATTTTACCGGGAGGAATGCCTTTTAATATTTCGATTCGATTGATCATACCCTTAACTTTCTCACAAAGATACAAAATGTAAACGGATATGTTTACATTCGGTGGTTTATTAATCGGAATGTACCGGCCCTTTCTTGGCGTATTTGCGCCTTTGCGAGAACCAATCTTCAGAAAATACGCTTATACCGATGGCAATACGGCATCGTTCCTTTCTTCTCATAATAATTTTGATGATCATCTTCGGCTTCCCAAAACGTAGTTGCCGGGAGCAATCGCGTGGCAACCTTGTAGCCTTTCTCCGTCAGAATCCCGATAAATTTTTCGGCGATTTGCTTTTGCGACTCGTTCCGGTAAAAAATCACCGATAAGTATTGTTCGCCGATGTCGGGGCCTTGTCCGTCGGTTTGCGTGAAATCGTGGATTTCGAAGAAAAGTTTTAC
>JAVBRP010000153.1:0-7775 GCA_031547815.1 Bacteroidales bacterium
GTCACCGTTTGCGTGCTGCGGCCGTTGGCGTCAAATTCGTCGCGGGTGTCGGCAAGCACGGCGTCCTGCGGGTACGAACTCGTCCAATCGACCCGTTCCCGGTCGGACAGATCGGGAATGAACTGGGGCAGCGTTCCTTTGGCGTTGACGGTGACGGTGCGTTTCACCACGTCGCCCACTTTGATGTCGCGCAACGGCGGATTCCATGTTTCGTGCAGGGTCACGTTCTTGGCCACAAACCAATTGCCCTGTTCTTTGAGCCGGGCGGGAACGTCGCGCACTTCAAATGTTTTGGGTGCGGTGTGCACGGTAATTTTTCGGGATTGCGAACTGCCTTCGGGCGGGCTTTGCACCGTGATGTCGATGGCGGGAACCGTAAAACTGCCCGGCTTGTAAGGAAACACGATGTAATAAAATTGTATGCCCGAATATTTTTTGTTGTTGACGGTGAAGATGCCGGGCACCGTTTTTTCGAACGGGACGATGAAGGCGTTCGGTATTTGCAGATTGCCGAATTCGGGCGGCGCGGTGAACCATGTGGTGGTGTACACCGTGATGGTGGCCCGAAACGATTGCTGCACGTACACCGATTTGCGGCTCAACTCCATTTCGGCGAATTGAGCGCGAAGTTCCGTTATCGAAAAAACAAGAAACGATAAGGCTATGAGGTCGGTTCGGTTGACGAGGGATTTCATCGTTTTTGGAATTTACCACTGAGACACTAAGAACACAGAGCTTTTTAAATTTTGGTTTTCGATCGGAAACCTAACAGGTTTCAAAAACCTGTTAGGTTTAGTGCTTTGCTACTTTTATTTATGAATAAATTTCTTTGTGTTCTTAGTGTCTTAGTGGTTCATTATCATCATTCAATATTTTTTCCTTGTTTCACATCGGGATAATACCGTTGTTTTTGAATTTCGAAACGTCGGTGCAAAAATTCGCCCGGGTCGGCGTTGGTTTTCTGCATCAGCACTTTGGTTTCGGGCGGAACCGTCGGATCGGTTTTAAAATCCTTGGGCGGGAATTTTTGTTCCCGGGCACGGTGAATGTCGCTTTGCACCTCGTCGCTCATGCGATCGCCTTTCGTCGGCAACTTTTTCACTTCGGTGTCCGACGACAATTGCTCGTCTTCCGTTTGCGGTTTGCGCTCTTTCAGTTTGCCTTTTTCCGTGTTTTTCAACACGCTGTCGATCGAACTTTCGTGCGGTTGAAAGCGCATCACGCTTTCGGCTTGATCTTTCATCAACTTGGCGGCATCGATGCTTTTTTGCACCCGGTCTTTCAGCGACTCGTCCAACGATGCTGCTTCGCGGAAAGCAGTCATCGCTTCGTCGTAGTCGCCGAGCTTGGCCAACGACAGACCGTAATTGTATTGCCCTGCGGCCGTAGTGTCGGCGCCGAACAATTCCGCAGCCGATCGGTAATCGCCCGCCTTGAAATATGCCGCAGCCTTGTGCATGTTGTCCTGATATGCATCCGCCGCCTCGGCATAATCGCCTTTTTGTTCCCAAAGTTTACCTTGATAGTCGGGCGTGTACCACCAATCGGGATGCTTCCCGACCACACCGCACGACACGAGCGTGCACATCAGCATCGGAACCAAACACCATTGCACCACCCATCCTTTGCGGAACCAAAATGCTGCAATGATCAGCGTGGGGATGAGCAAGAGCCAACCCGCGTCGTCCCATTCCTTGGCGTCGGTTTTCTTGTCCTTTTCGAATACCAGCTTATCGCGGATGCGTTTGGCGATGCTTTCCACATCCGACTTGTCGAGTGTAATGCCGGTGATGTTGATTTTTTCGTTTTGTCGAAGATTGCTCAATGCCGAAGGCGACGATTTGGAAATAACGCCCGGAACACCGGGAACGGGCGCGCCGCCGGGCGTCGAGAACAAAAGTATTTCCAGCCGATGGATCGAATTGTTGATGAAATCGGTAAGCACGGCAGCCTGCGTGTCGTCGATCGCATCGGTGAGCAGCAAAATCGTGCTCGGCGCTTGCACACGGCTCATCATGGTATCCACGAGGTTGGTCATCAGCACGAAATCGGTTCCCTGCACGGGCATTTCCCAATTTTGAAGGCTTACGGCATGATGCTTCACCAGCTTATAGTCGCGCGTGAAAGGCAGCACGGGATGCGGCGTACCCGCAAAGGCCAGCAATCCGGCGCGCGCACGGGGATTGGCGTCGAGAAAATCGACAATTTTCAGCTTGGCGCGATCCAGCCGCGTAGGTTGTATGTCGGTTGCCAGCATCGATTTCGAGAGATCGAGCGCGATCATCACCACCGCGGGGATTTTTTCGCCGGGTATGTCGCGTTTTTTCCACGCAGGGCCTGCCAATGCCAGGATCATGCACGACATTCCGACAATCATTAATGTCAAAGGCCAAACGATTGCCGAACGGCTTCCGCGGCTGAACATGAACGGGCGCAGGGCGGGCGCAATGATCTGTTTCCACTTGCTTCGTTCGCGATTGCCGAGCAACAGAATGATACCGGCCGCCGCCAATGCGACAAACAGCCACAAGGCATTCGGTCTCAGGAATCGGAACATTTCCCAATCGAACGATGACAGGGTTTGTATGAGATTTTTGAACATAACGATCGTCAAACTTTTCGCGCACTGATACTTTTTGCGGTAATATTGTAACCCTTTAGCGGCCTTATTGTTTTGTCGAAGAAAGACCAAGTAATTGTCAATTTCTGCCGGATGATTTTTCGGTCATTCTAAAATACGGTAAATCAACATCAACGAATTTGAAATTGTGTCGGGGATTTTTTATTTCAAATACAACTTTTCCAAATAGCGCGCCGGCCCGTCGTTGTCGTTCGTGTCGATCACCTCGCATTCGGGGAGCAGCTCGCGAAGCGCTTTGGTTGCGTTTCCCATGATAATGCCCTTTCCTGCCGACCGGAGCATCTCGTAATCGTTTGGCCCGTCGCCGAAAGCAAGAACCTCGTCCGGCGCAATACCCGTAAAACGAGCTATTTCGTAAACGGCCGTCCCTTTGGATACGCCCTTGTTCATTACTTCCAAAAAGATGTCGGACGAAAAACCGATGTTTAACCGATTTTCAAAACGTTCGATCAAAATCTCCTCCAACGGCAGCAATCTGTTGGGTTGGCCGTGGTATTCGTAACAAAACTTGGTGATATCGCCCGTGATTTCATGAAACGGCTTACCGCACGGAACGACGCCCGAATCGCGGTACACCACGGGATCGATCGCTTCGGGTCGATCGCAATACCAGTCTTCGTTTTGGAACAAATGGCGAACGATTTCCGAATCGACCACCGTGTGGATCAGATCGTGCGCAATGTCGGCGGGGATATTGTTCGAGAAAATCTCCCGATCGTGCTCGTCGTGGATTTTGGCGCCGTTGCAGGTAATCATGTACGAATCCAAACCGAGCATGCGCTTGTAGGCCGATGCGTCGACATGATGCCGGCCCGTGGCGATGCAAACGATGATGCCTTTGTTTTTGACCGCCCCGACGACCTCGCGCGTGTATTCCGAAACGGTGTGACGGGAATTGAGCAACGTGCCGTCCAAATCGCATATAATTAACCGATACATGGCGTGAATAAATAATGCTTATTTTTATTCCGCAGATCGCGGTATTTTTACGATAAATTGTTCCCCTTCCGCATCGTTGATCAATTCGATATCGGGCTGATGTTTGAATGCACGTGAAATTCCTGATCCAAATCCGCGATATTTCATCAATTTTGAACAATAACTGACAAGCAGGTTATTCCGCACGACGGCATTTCCCATCTTAATGTTTTCGACTGTCAAGCTGTTGGGTAAACATCCGGGGCTTACCATTTCGACCCTGTTGTCGAAAATCATTAACCGAATGGGCGCATTTTTGGTGTAATCTCTGTGAACAAGCGCATTTTGAAGCAATTCTTCGAGGGCCGGTTCCGATATTTCGAGAATTCCCGTCGTGTTGAAGTTTTGCCCTTTTTGCAGATGTCGGAGGTTGGCATAGAAAAAGCTCATCCCGTCGCGGAAAAGTTCGGGAACGGTACCCGTAATATCGCGACTGTCGCGATAACCGGAGCCGCCGATATCATTTCCGAAAAACGACACCGCTTTGATACAAAAGGTCGGTTTATACCGTTGGGGATTTTTACCGAAGCACAATAACCCGCCTAATGTCAGTTTACCGTTTCTTGTGATATTCAGGTTTTTGTACAACTCGGCAGTCAAAGAAAATTCTTCATCCGGCTCGTCCTTATTGACTTTTGCTAAATATGCTTTCACTTTCGCCGCATCGATATCTTTTTCGCCTGTATCCGCAACAATCATTTCATCCGCATAAAACATTCCGCTTTGCTGAAAAAGACGGAGTTGCTCGTGATTGTCGGTTACTTTTCTCTTATCGGCCCCCTGTTTTATCCAAATAGTGCCGTTTTTATCTTTATATGGCTTAGACAACCCTTCGTCGATGTATGCAATCAGTACATGTTTTATTGCTCCTTCGACGTCTATCGTAACGACTTCCGTTGTGAGATAAATGAGCGGTTTTACCGATTCGTTGTCTATGGTGGCTATAGCATTTCCCGTTTTTTGCAA
This sequence comes from Bacteroidales bacterium, assembly GCA_031547815.1. Lineage (GTDB taxonomy): Bacteria > Bacteroidota > Bacteroidia > Bacteroidales > UBA4181 > JAIRLS01. The sequence goes on from JAVBRP010000153.1 coordinate 4,586, forward strand.
TGCTTCATAACTCAACCCGGCGATTTTGCCTGTCTTATCTTCGACTCCGAAAATAATCATACCTCCTTTGGAATTGGACATGGCGATTATTTCCGCCGCTACTTTATCGTGATTGTCTAATTCACGCTTAAACTGCACTCGGCTTGTTTCTCCGGAATGAATAATGTCCGATAACGTATTTGTTTCCATCGCTTTTTTATTCGAATCAGTTAACACAACCTTTTTAAGGTTAGATACATAAAACTTTTCGTCACCAAAAGTACAAAAAAAATCGATACACCGCTCCTTCATATTTCATGTCGGGTTTTCCGGCCGTCGGTTCAGCGGAAGATAAAAACTTTACGGCGAGAGGCATTCTGCATCGATCCGTTGATTGTTTTTCGAATATTTTTCCGATATTGCCGACTTTATGATCTTATAAAAAACGCAACCATGCATATAAAACTATTTTCGGCGATCTTGTTGTTTGCGATCATTCCGCTGCAAGCGCAACAACGGGTGATATTCGATACGGACATCGACTCGGATGTGGATGATGTCGGCGCTTTGGCGATGCTGCACCGGCTTCACAACCAATACACCGTCAGCCTGAAAGGAGTGATCGTTACAAGCGACGATCCGTATGCCCCGACTTGCGTCGATGCGTTGAATACGTATTACGGTTGTGCCGATTTGCCGATCGGTTTTTTGGAAGATCAGCCGAAGCTGACCAACCATTCGCGCTACACGAAACAAATATCCGAAGAGTTCCCGCACCGCTTGGGTTCGTACAAAGACGCGGAACCGGCAACGCGGCTGTATCGCCGTTTGCTTGCCGAAAGCCCCGACAATTCGGTGATCATCGTTACCGCGGGACATTTAAGCAGCCTGCAAAAGTTGCTCATGTCGCCCGCCGACGATCTTTCGCCCCTGAACGGGAAAGCGTTGGCCGAAGCAAAGGTGCAGAAGTGGTATTGCATGGGCGGGCAATTCCCGGAAGGAAAAGAAGCCAATTTCTATCGGCCCGATCCCGCATCGACCGTCTACTGTTTGCAGCACTGGCCCCGTCCGGCGGTGTTCTGCGGATGGGAAGTCGGCAATCGGGTGAAAACCGGAGGGCAATACGTAAAATCGCGGCTCGACGCAAAACATCCCGTTTATCGGGCATATCAACTGTACAACGATTTTAAAGGCCGTTCCTCTTGGGATCAATTGGCGGTTTTTCTCTTGACGGACGATGCCGAAAAATATTTTCGGCTTGAAGACGGGGGGCAGTGCAGCGTCGCGCCCGACGGCAGCAACAAGTGGATGGCGGGAGAGAAAAGCAACCAATGTTACATGGTGTTCAAAGACGGCGTCGATCCGGTCGAACTCGAACGGAAAATCGACGACATGATGACCGACGACGGGAAGATGCGCGACGTTAAAGCGCGTTGGGAAGGACGATCGGCCGATTTCTCGCACGGACGGCTCATGGTGCACGAATCCCGTCGTTTTCTTTGCCACGCCGACGGCACGCCGTTCTTTTATCTCGGCGACACCGCTTGGGAATTGTTTCATCGGGCAAGCGACGAGGAAACGGATATTTATCTGGAAGACAGGCGGGGCAAGGGTTTTAATGTGGTGCAAGCCGTGATTCTTGCGGAAGAAGACGGATTGAATTTTCCCGACCGATACGGCAACCGGCCGTTGAAGGATAACGATCCGACCCGCCCCGATCCCGCTTATTTCGATCGGGTGGACAGGGTGATCCGCAAAGCCGAAGCAAAAGGGATATACATCGGGCTGTTGCCGACATGGGGCGATAAAGTGGATAAGCGCTGGGGAAAAGGCCCGGTGGTTTTCAACGAAAGCAATGCTTTTGTGTACGGGCAATATTTGGGAAAACGTTACAAGGATTTCCCAAATATCATTTGGATTTGCGGAGGCGACCGCAGCGGCGGAGGCGACAACACGGCCGTGTGGGATGCCATGGCGGCGGGCATCCGTTCGGCGGACAAAAACCACTTGATGACTTTCCATCCGATCGGTTACAATACTTCGAGCGCTTGGTTTCACGATCGCGACTGGCTCGATTTCAACAGTTGCCAAACGGGACACGCGCATTACGATTACACGGCCTACCAAAAGTTTATCGCGGGTGACTATCAAAAGCAACCCGCAAAACCGGTCATCAACATGGAACCTTGCTACGAAGATCATCCGATACGGGGACTGCCTCCGGGCGTGTCGCTGTGGTTCGACGCGGTCAATGTGCGGCAGGCGTTGTATTGGAGCCTGTTCAGCGGAGCATGCGGCCATACATACGGTTGCCACCCTATATGGCAATGGATGGCGCCCGACCGGAAGCCGGTGGGTTTGGTTCGCAACAATTGGTACGATGATTTGGACCTGCCGGGCGCCAACGACATGATCCATGCGCGGCGACTGATGGAATCGTACGATTTCTTTAGTAGAACGCCAGCACCCGAAATAATCGCGACGCCGCAAACGACGCCCTCGGATGCGGCGGTTGCCGTTCGCGGGAAAGGATATGCGTTTGTTTATTTGCCCGGCGGGAACAAAACGGAAGTTTCGGCGGAAAAGATACCCGGAGCCGGCCGCCTGAAACTTTATTGGTTCGACCCGCGAACCGGCGAAAAAACATTCATCGAAAGCATTCCCGCAAAGGGAACCTATACGGCGAATCCCCAAACATCGGGGCGCGGCTGCGATTGGGTATTGATTATGGAAGCGGAGTGATGCTTTGGTCTTTATTATTGACATAAGCAACCGCAGCCGGCAATCTGCATGTACAAAAGACAAGAGGCTGTTCAAAAAGTCTGTTTCCGACTCGTCATTGCGAGCGGCAGCGAAGCAATCTTTTTGATTACCATAAGATTGCTTCGTCGTTCCTCCTCGCAATGACGTTCATTTTTGACTTTTTGAACAACCTCTTTCGGGTTGTTCCGCAGTCGATCACTTATCGGGTCTGATAGAGCCTAACCGACAAGAATGCGACATTTACCGACGATCCAACGATCGGCAAAGCTCTTGATTTATTTTCCTTACGCGCTCTTCTTCCAGTTTGATCACTTTGCGGTCGTAGGATATCAATCCGTTCACTTCGCCTTCCACGTCGGTGGTTTGCGTGTATACGGCGCCCGAAAATCCTGTGGCGATCATCTTTTTCAGTTGTTCGGCAAACTTGACGTATTCGTCGGTGACATCT
>JAVBRP010000187.1:0-8805 GCA_031547815.1 Bacteroidales bacterium
CCGATCAGCTTTTCGAAAAACGAAGTAAAAAACTTGTCGTCGATATTCAGATTTTTGTATGCATCGATGAGATAGGACAAGTCGATGCCTTTATCGTAAATTTCCTTGTCGGGAACGGTTCTCAAATCGACCCCGTAACACAACTTATCGAGTAATGGGGGATTCTTCGCGCCCGGAATGCTTCGCGGCGTGAAACTGAACGTGCAGCCTTTCATGTCGGGATGACCGTACACCTGAAACGGAAACGCGGTGCCTCTGCCCAAGCTCAGCACCGTTCCTTCGAAAAGGCACGTGGACGGGTACAGATAGACGGCTTTCATGTTCGGAAGATTGGGCGACGGGGCTACGGGCAACCGGTACATCGTGCGGTGCGTATAATTCCGGCATTTGATCACCGTGAGATCGCACACCCTGCCCTCAGGAAGCCAACGTTCGCCGTTGATCATTCGGGCAAGCTCGCCGAGCGTCATCCCGTGCACCACCGGAATCGGCAACCCGCCCACGCCCGACTTGTGTTTCATGTCCAGCAAAGGCCCGTCCACATAATGTCCGTTAGGATTGGGCCTGTCCAGAACAATCAACATTTTGCCGTGCTCGGCGCAAGCATCCATCAGGCGCATCATGGTGAGGTAATAGGTGTAGAACCGCAAACCGACGTCCTGTATGTCGATGATCATGATATCGAACAGCGTCATGCTTTGTGCGCTCGGCTTCCGATCTTTGCCGTCGTAGAGCGACAGGATGGGAATGCCCGTTTTTTCGTCGACGGAGCCGGACACGTGTTCGCCCGCATCGGCGTTCCCACGAAACCCGTGCTCCGGCGAAAAAATGGCCTTCACATCGAAGCCTTCGCGTTTCAATACATCCACCAAATGCTCGTTGCCCACCATTCCCGTGTTGTTCGACATCACGGCGATACGTTTGCCTTTCAACAGCGGGAAATAATCGTCGAACGACTCGGCGCCGACTTTTACCGGTTCGCTTTGCGCGAAACACGATACGGCAATCGACGATAAGATCAGGAATAGAAAAGGTGTCATTTTTCCGGTCATATTTTGATTGATTTTTATTTTGAATTCAGATTTGAATTACGAACGCAATGCGTTCGTAATCGGGTTTTCGTTCAGCCGAGGTTGCACCTCGGTTGTTTTATGATGCCGGGTTAAACCCGGCGAGATATGAACGAACAAGGTACAACCTTGTCCGAACGGAATTCTATTTCTTTGTGCTGTCCAATACTTTCTTAACGGAACCTTTTTCGGCCAACAACTTACGCGCTTCGTCGGCCGGAATGCCGAGTTCATCCACGATCATCCGCGTGCCGCGATCCACTAATTTTTTGTTGACCAACTGCATGTTGACCATTTTGTTGCCTTTCACGCGGCCCATTTTGATCATCAGGGTGGTGGAAATCATGTTCAGCACCAACTTTTGCGCGGTTCCCGATTTCATGCGCGTACTGCCGGTCACCATTTCGGGTCCTACCATGACTTCGATCGGATATTCGGCTGCGCGGGCAAGCGGCGAACCGGGATTGCAGGTGATGCAGCCCGTGAGCAGCCCGTTTTCGCGCGCTTTTTCCACTGCGCCGATCACGTACGGCGTGGTGCCCGATGCCGCGATGCCGATAACGGTGTCGCGCTTTCCGATATTGAATTCCCGCAACTCCTGCCATGCTTTTTCCCTGTCGTCTTCGGCCGCTTCCACCGATCGCCGCAAGGCAACGTCGCCACCGGCAATTAACCCCACGAAAACGTCGCGAACGCCGTAGGTCGGAGGAATTTCCGAAGCGTCGAGCACTCCGAGCCGACCGCTGGTGCCCGCTCCGAGATAGAACACGCGGCCGCCTTCGGGCAAGCGTTCCACAATACGATCGACCAATGCTTCGATTTGCGGAACAGATTTGCCCACTGCCACAGGCACTTTGGCGTCCTCGCGGTTCATCCCGACAAGGATGTCGTGTACGGACATCTCGTCCAAATGTTGAAATTCCGATGACGATTCGGTGATGCTTATTTGATTCATGAGATTGATACTTAGTTTGGTAATATTTTTTACTTCGTCGAGGGCTTTACCGGGTGTATTTCAAATTGTCGCGCCGGGTTTCTCGGGTTTGGCTTCGCCGAGCTTGTATATTCGGTTTCAAACCCCGACAGATACCCGTTATTCGATGTTCGTGCCGGCAACCGTTTCATTCCGGTTTTCGTCGTTCGCTTCCTTTTTCGGCCGCGCCAACAAATACGTTCCGAAAAGAACGAACGGGATGCTCAGTAATTGCCCCATGTTCAGCGCCATTCCTTTTTCGAAACCCACTTGGTCTTCTTTGATGAATTCGATCAGAAAACGGACCGAGAAAAGCGTTGTCAGGAAAAAACCGAAAAGGACGCCGGGTCGTACCGCTTTTTTGCTTTTGAAATACATGCCGCACAGCATGACGAAGATTGCGAGGTAGGACAAGGCTTCGTATATTTGTGTGGGATGCTTGGGAACGGTTTCGTGCATGCGGACAAAGACAAAACCCCACGGCAACGAGGTTTGTACGCCGTATATTTCGGAATTCATCAAGTTGCCGACGCGGATGAAGAAGCCCGACAGCGCCACCACGATGACGATCCGGTCGAGAATCCACAGATACGGACGATGTTCCGTGCGCGAGAAGATATACAAGGCGATCAGTATTCCCGCAGCCGCTCCGTGGCTGGCCAATCCACCTTCCCATATCGCAAATATCTCCCACGGATGTTGAAAATAATAATCGGGTTCATAGAACAGGCAATGCCCCAAGCGCGCGCCGACGAGCGTGCCGAAAACCATGTGCCACGTCAGCCGGTCGAGCACTTTTACGGAAACGCCTTCGCGGAGGAATATTTTCTTCATGATGAAGTATCCCGAAATGAAAGCCGCCGCAAAAAGCAGCCCGTACCAACGTATCGAAAAGATGCCGATGCGGAAAATTTCGGGATCGACGTTCCACGTGATGAAGTTTAGAGACATTCGGGGTTTCGGTTATAAAAAACATACGGAACATTCGCCAAAGCGTTATGTCCCGTATGCCCGCATTATGATTAACTTATTTCTATTACAGCAACCGTTCTTTGATCAGGTATTCGCCTATTTGCACGGCATTGAGCGCGGCGCCTTTGCGAATTTGATCGCCCACGCACCAAAAATGAATGCCGTTGGGCGTCACCAGATCTCTGCGGATACGTCCCACAAAAACGGGGTCTTTATCGGCAACAAACAAAGGCATCGGGTAAACGCAATCGGCGGGAACGTCTTCGACAACCACGCCGGGTGCGGTTTGCAATGCTTTGCGCACCGCAGGCACATCGAGCGGTTGCGCCGTTTCCACCCATACAGCTTCGGAATGCGCCCGCAACACGGGAACACGAATGGTCGATGCGCTCACGGCAAAGTCGGCATGCATGATCTTGCGCGTTTCGTGGTGCATCTTCATCTCTTCCTTGGTATAATCGTTGTCCGTGAACACGTCGATATGCGGAATTACGTTGAAAGCCAATTGATATTTGAACTTGTCGATCGTCACGGGTTCGTCGTTCATGACTTGTTGTATCTGCGTTTTCAGCTCTTCCATGGCGGCGGCTCCCGCTCCGCTGGCCGCTTGATATGTGGCCACGCGCACGCTTTTGATCGGCGAAAGATCGTGAATCGGCTTGAGCGCCACCACCATGATGATAGTCGAACAGTTGGGATTGGCGATGATGTTGCGCGGGCGATTCTTGCAATCCCCGGCGTTCACTTCGGGAACCACCAGCGGAACATCGGCGTCCATGCGGAAAGCGCTGGAATTGTCGATCATCACCGCGCCGTGCCTGGTAACGGTTGAAGCGAATGCGCGCGAAGTACCTGCTCCGGCCGAAGTCATGGCCATATCGATTCCTTTGAAATCGTCGTTGTCTTTCAATTCTTTAACAACAATTTCCTTGCCTTTGAATTGATAACTTTTGCCCGCACTCCGTTCCGAGCCGAACAAAACCAATTCATCACAAGGGAAATTCCTTTGTTCCAAAACTTTCAGAAATTCCTGCCCTACGGCGCCGCTTACTCCAACAATCGCTAATTTCATTTTTCTTAGTTATGAATAAAATAATATTTAAAAAAACGTATAAGTCTTTTTCGCTCAATTCTCATGCCAAAACCGGTTTAAAGTTTAAAGTTTCAGGTTTAAAGTTGCTTGAATAACGTGAAACCTGAAACTTCAAACCTGAAACTTCAAACTTTTAATCGGTAATAAGCCCCCGTCCCGTTTTAACGATTTTCCCCTCTTTGGTGAGGTCTGCTGAAATTTTATCTAGAAGGCCGTTGATAAAAACAGAACTCTTGGGCGTGGAATAATATTTGGCCAATTCCAGATATTCGTCAAAAGTCACCTTGACCGGGATGGAAGGAAATTCGATCAATTCGTTGATTGCCATTTGCATGATCAGGTTGTCGATAAAAGCGATTCGCTCGATATCCCAATTATCCACATAACCCTCGATCAACTTGCGATATTCGTCGTGGTGAACGATGGTGGCGCGCAACAATCGGTAAGCGAAATCGCGATCGTCGTCCGACTTATACATCGGGAGCAAACCCGAATTCTTGTTTTGGTGCATCGCTTTGACGGTTTTCACCGCCATACCCGTCACAAACTCAATGTCGTCGTTCCAAAAGATGCTTTGTTCCTCCATGATTTCGTAAAACATCTCGTGGTCTTCCAACTCGTTGGTATAGAAATCGATCACCAACTGCTTGTCGTCCGTGTAACTGCACGTCGGCAAATCCATGTAAGTTTGGTAATACGACGAATCGACCATCTTGTTGTAGAGGCTTTTAATCAATTCGGGATGGTTTACCCAACTCATTTTATTCTCGCTCAGATATCGATTGAATGCAGGATTTTCTTCGATCTGCCGAATGACTTGGTTGTCGACAAAACGCATGTTGGGATGAAGATCTTCGAAAGTGGGAAGTCTTTTGTTTTTGGCCAATTCGATACGCGATTCGGCATACCGCTTGACGGAAATACTCAACAACAAAAGATAAAAATAAAGATCGTATGCTTTTTTTATACTGAAAATCAACTCTTTTTCCGACTTGACAATGCCCGAATCGTCGGAATTAAAATGGGCATAGAGAATTTGCAAAATTTTAATGCGAAGTAACCTTCTGCTGATCATGTTTACTACGTTACGAAAATCGCTGCAAAGTAAAGCATTTTCCGGGAAAAAGACAATTCTCGGATGTTTTGTCGGATAATATTAAAGTGATGGTATGCTGCGTTGTTTTATCTTTGAATCCTTTTATTCATATCTTTACGACAAAAAATATCAAAACAATTATGTCATCAACCAAAATCCTTCATCTTGTGCGCCACGGCAAAGCGTTGCAGGATTATCGATCGATCGACGACATCGACCGGCCGCTGATCGAAAAAGGAATTCTCAACAATATTGCGGTAGCAACCCGATTGTTCGGCAAATACGGCCAACCCGACCGGATCATTTCAAGCCCTGCCGCACGGGCTTTGCATACGGCGCACATTTTCGCACGCATGATGAATTATGCGCCGGAAAATGTCGGTGTGATCAAAGAATTATATTCCGACGGAGAAAAAACCGTTTGGGATATTCTTTCCGAAATGCCTGAAGGTATTGACAGTTTGATGTTTGTGGGTCACAATCCGGATATGACTTATTTGGCCGGCACGTTCCTCCGCTCGTTGACCGATTCGCTTCCCACATCGGGAGTGGCGTCGATACGTTTCGAAGCGGCGCAATGGCGCGACATACGCCGCGCGACGGCAACCGGAGAAATTATGCATCCGTAACGTCGGGGAGGCTTTTTGTCGCACATATTTCTTGCGCTCCGGGTTGCAATATATTGCGGCAGACAACGATAAAATAAGTTATCTTTGTCTCCTCATTCGCGCACTGACGATAACGTATTCAACCGGCCGGCAGATGATGTATCGGCGGGCTTTTCGGTTATTGTCGTGTCCCGCAAAACCAAAATCGTCATGATTATAGGATTCGATGCCAAAAGGGCCTTCGCCAACCGAACCGGATTGGGAAATTACAGCCGATACGTGATCAATAACCTTTCGGATTTTTTTCCCGACAACCGGTATCGATTGTACGCTCCGAAAGAGATATGCAACTCCGATACCGATGCTCTTCGGCAACGCGAGAATATCGCGTTCGTTTTCCCGGAAGGTTTGTATTCGCTGTTTTCTTCGCTGTGGCGGACAAAAGGGATAACGGGCGATTTGCGTCGCGACGGCGTTCAACTGTACCACGGGTTGAGCAACGAATTGCCCGCAGGCATCCGCAAAAAAGGCATTCGCTCGGTTGTCACCATCCACGACCTGATTTTCATGCGCTACCCGCAGTTCTATAAAGCGCCCGACCGCGCCATCTACACCCGCAAGTTCCGATACGCCTGCGCGGAGGCCGACCGTATTGTCGCCGTGAGCGAATGCACCAAGCGCGAAATCGTGTCGTATTTCGACACCGACCCCGACAAAATCGTTGTCATTTATCAAGGTTGTAACGCATCTTTCGGCAAAAAACTGTCATTCGAAGAAAAGAAACGAGTTTGCGACGAATATCGGTTACCCGGCACCTTTATGTTGAACGTCGGTTCCATCGAACCCCGCAAAAATCTGATGCTTGCCGTTAAAGCGCTGTCGCGTTTGGACGATTCGATACATTTGGTTGCCGCGGGAAGAGAAACCGCATACACCGGCGAGGTGAAGCGTTATGCCGCCGCGCACCGCCTGGAGCAACGGTTGCATATACTTTCGAATGTTCCCGCGCATCATTTGCCGGCGTTGTACCAATCGGCGGCGGTATTCGTTTATCCGTCTTTTTTCGAAGGTTTCGGCATCCCGATCATCGAAGCGCTGCATTCAGGCACGCCGGTGATCGCCGCGACGGGTTCCTGTCTGGAAGAAGCCGGAGGGCCGCATTCCGTGTATGTCGATCCGAACAGCGACGAGCAGTTAGCCGAAGCCGCCGGACGTATCATATCCGACGTGAAGACCCAAGCAAAAATGATCGCCGGAGGCAAAAACTACGTCAGTCGGTTCGACGACCGTTTGTTAGCAGGGCAAATAATGGATTTGTATCGGGAAATAGTATAGACGGGGCTTGCCCCGTCTATACATTGCGGTCATTCTTTATCTTCGGCCGGGGCGGGATTGGTAACCAACGCCTGACGGATTTTATCTTCCAATTCGGCAGCCAATTCCTCATTGTCGGCAAGCAACTGCTTCACGGCATCGCGCCCTTGCCCCAACTTGGTGTCGCCGTAGCTGAACCACGACCCGCTCTTTTTGATGATGTTGTAGGTGGTTCCCAAATCGATGATTTCGCCGATACGCGAAATGCCTTCGCCGTATATGACGTCGAATTCGGCTCTGCGGAAAGGCGGCGCCAACTTGTTCTTCACGATCTTCACTTTCACGCGATTTCCGCTCACCTCTTCGCCATCTTTAATAGCCGTCGTTTTGCGGATGTCGATACGCACGGACGCATAGAATTTGAGCGCATTACCGCCGGTGGTCGTCTCGGGATTTCCGAACATCACCCCGATCTTTTCGCGCAATTGGTTGATGAAAATACAACAAGTATTTGTTTTGCTGATGTTTGCCGTCAGTTTGCGAAGCGCTTGCGACATCAAACGCGCTTGCAGGCCCATGCGCGAATCGCCCATGTCGCCTTCTATTTCGGCTTTGGGAGTAAGCGCGGCAACGGAGTCGATCACCAAAATATCGATGGCTCCCGAACGGATCAAAGCGTCGGCAATTTCGAGCGCCTGTTCGCCGCTGTCGGGCTGCGACACGTACAACGACTCCATGTTCACGCCCAACTTTTGCGCATACGAACGGTCGAAAGCGTGCTCGGCGTCGACGAAAGCGGCAATACCGCCCAACTTTTGCGCTTCGGCGATGGCATGAATGGCCAAAGTGGTTTTCCCCGACGATTCGGGACCGAAGATTTCGATAACCCTTCCGCGCGGCAACCCGCCGATACCCAAAGCAACGTCCAATGCAATGGAACCCGTCGGGATGGAAGGAACCTGCTCCACGGCTTTGTCGCTCATCTTCATGATGGTGCCTTTGCCGAATTCCTTATCTAACTTATCGAGCGTCAGTTGAAGCGATTTCAGTTTTTCTTTTTGAACGTCTTTGGTTGCGTTATCTTTCTTCTCTTCCATGAATTACAAGTTCTTATATGATTGTTTTGAATGACAAAGATAGATTATTCCGGCATGAAAAACAAAAAGACATATCAACATAAATCCTTTTGGAAATAAATGTATTTTGTTGCAATAAAGGAATTTACATCTCAAGCCGTCACGTTATGCGTATTCATAATTTTTTTCGCTTGGCGTCTTTGCGCCTTTGCGAGAGAATTATCACACAAAGATGCCGAGTTAATGTTGCACACTTTTTTTACAACATCAAAAAAAGTGTGCAGATAATCATATTTTTCGATCGGATAAACATCGTTTTCCATACGTTCATCAAAATGTTGAAATACGAAGATATTTCCGGTTGCAAAAAAATGATAGCTTTGCATGCTTTTGTTCATTCGAGTCGGAGTGTTTTCCGAATCGATAGACCGACCATTAACCGCAAGCCATGAAATATCTGATATCCTTAGCATTTCTGCTGTGCTCGTATATTGCTTACGGGCAAGACCTGATTGTAACCACCACCGGCGACAGCCTTAAATGTAAGATCGTTGAAGTGGGCGCCGACGAAATACAATTTCGGTTCAATACCGACGGCAACGT
>JAVBRP010000321.1:0-3493 GCA_031547815.1 Bacteroidales bacterium
CCTTTCTGAGACGCGCCTTTGTTTTTACAGCAAGGTTAGTACAAGGGTGTCGGAAAAGTTATTTCTTAAATCCTATCGGGTTTCTTGGTCTGTCAATCCGGTTGTTTTTAGATTGAAGTTCGGCCAGTGTTGTATTGATAAGTTCAAGTTGCATACGGGTATCCTCGTTGATGTCGTTGTAATCGGCTATTATGGCTTCTATGTACTGCTTCAATTGATGAATTTCGTTCTGTAACTGTCCGCCCATCGTGTGGGTTGTCTTTACCAAAAACTCTATTTGTTGTTCTATTCGTTCAAAACGTTGATTTATTGCGTAGCCCCTCAACAGATATTCTTTTAGAACTCGATTTGCCCATATTCGAAACCGTACGCCCTGTTGCGATTTGACACGGTATCCTACCGATAAAATCATGTCTAAACTGTAATATTCGACTTGATAGGTTTTCCCATCGGCGGCAGTTGTCGCAAATTTTGCGACAACTGAAAAGTCTTGTAATTCTTCCTTTAAAGCATTATTGATGTGCTTGCCGATGGTTTTTATATCCCTGTCGAATAACTGCGCTATTTGTTGGCGATTGAGCCAAACAGTTTCATCCTCTACTCGTACTTCCAATCGAATAGTATCATCCGGCTGATACATGATGATTTCACCAATATTCGTATTCAATGATTCGCCTTGCGGATTTTCAAGTGTGTGCATTACGTACTAATTTTGTTTGCTGCAAAACTACTTTATTTTGATGACAATCAATTTTCTTTCACCACTAATGCCGTCCCGCATTTGGGGCATTGAAAGTCGTCGAATAAATCGGCTATCGGCATATCAAGGGCATCGGCAAAACAACAATTAAAATACGAGTGGTGTAAATGTGGTGCAAATTGACAAAACTAAAAAGTCGCAAGGGTCGATCAACACCCGATTGCGACTTTACTTTGTACCTCGGGCGGGACTTGAACCCGCACGGACATTGCTGCCCACGGGATTTTAAGTCCCGCGTGTCTACCAATTCCACCACCAAGGCATCATGACAAAAAATCCCGACTTTCTATCGGGATTTCGAGCGGAAAACGAGACTCGAACTCGCGACCCTAACCTTGGCAAGGTTATGCTCTACCAACTGAGCTATTTCCGCAGATGTGTTTCTATTTTGACGGTGCAAAGATACAAGAAAAATGAATTCTCCAAACAAAACGCTCGAAAAAAAGAAAAAATTATCCGTGACAGACAAATCTGTTGCGCGAATCGACAGATATTCTTCTTAGAATAAATTAAATACGGGATACGAAATAAATATTCCGTATCCCGTATTTTACACTATTCATTTCACATCTTCGGGTATGTACGCCGAATCGGCGGGGTCATCCGTCGGCGCATCGTCCTGCGTGTGATACCAGTTCACTTTGCGCGAAACATACATGATGACGGCCAATGCGACGAACAATCCCACGCTTCCGATAAGCAGCGCCAAGTCCTCGAGTTGAAGCAACGTGTAAAGGAACACGTACAGCACGACAAGTAATCCGCCCATGATGGCGGTCGGTTTAGCTTGCTTGAAAATGGAATACGAATACGCGGTAATCAGCAGGATGATTGCCGAAGCCGATATCAGGTAAGCCCAACCGAACCCGATTTGCTCGGAGATGGCCAGCAGAAGCGTGTAGAATAGCACCAATCCGAGGCTCACCAACAGATATTGCATGGGATGTATCCGCCGACGGCTGATCAGTTCGGTGAGGAAAAACGCGAGAAAAGTCAGCGCAATAAATACGATGGCGTATTTGACCGAGCGCGTCGTTTCCCGGTATTGATCGACCGGCAGCAACAGCTGTACGCCGAACTCGAAATTGTCCATGCCGTTGATTTTTCCCGTCCACATTTGCGGAAAATTGCGGTTGTAGCTGAAAACATCCCAATGAGCCGAAAATCGATCGGGCGTAATATCGCGTTCGGCGGGAAGAAAAGCGCCGTCGAAACTCGGTGTGCCCCAATCGGAGGCCATTGTCACATGCGTAGTTTTACCTGTGGGCAGGAAAAACAAGCCGTGACTGCCGTTCAGCGTCAATGCGAAATCGAAATCGAAATCTTTCGGGTTGTCGGGCGACAGCGGCAACTTGACGGTGACTCCCGACGAAACGATGTCGGAACCTTCGACGCCGGGCATGACTTCTTTCGGCTCGCCGTTGCAACGGAAAACAATATCACTCCGGATGCCGCGCAGGTCGGATATCCCGATGGTGATAAAGGCATTTTCCCATTCAATGTCGGCGTTTTTGATACCCAACTTTTCGAACTCGGGGAAATTAAACTTACCGGTTACTTTCAAATCCGTTTGATAAACAATCACCTTGTAGATGCTGCGATAACGAATTTCGGGATTCATCGGAGCGTCGATGTTCAACTCTTCGGGCAGAAACCGTGCATATCCGTACATTTTGATCACTTTATCGTCCTGCACCGTATTATATTGATACGGCACGGTGATCACCGGCCCCATCAGGGTTTGCCGGTTTCCCCATTTCGAACTGATTTCTTCGGTTACCGACTTGCCGGTCATTTCTCGATCCCGGATCAGCTCCCAAGTCATGCCGACCGGTATCAGCATCAACAAAACAAGAATTCCGATGGTGCATGCTTTAAATGTTGCACTGTTGGTGATTTTCGACCACATTGATTGATTTGTGTTTTTCATTTTTTTTAATTTGAATGATGGTTATTTTAGGAAAAGAACTTTGTTTTTCAAAGCAATAAAACAAAAAAAATATTATACCTGTTCTCGATTAATGAGATTTTCTAACGCAGCGAGATGTTGTTGAAATAAATTGCGCCCCGACGCGGTAACGGAATAAGTCGTGTTCGGTTTGCGCCCCACAAATTGCTTGCTTACCGCGATCAATTTGTTCTTTTCGAGGGCTTTCAAGTGGCTTGCCAGATTTCCGTCGGTGATGTCGAGCAATTCTTTCAACGTGTTGAAGTCGATGCTGTCGTTCACCGTCAGTACAGCCATGATACCCAGTCGAATACGGCTGTCGAAAACCTTATTCAACCCTGAAATAATATCTTTCATGACAAATTCGTGTTATTCATTTTCGACGATTTGCCGTCTCAAACGCCTTATTCCGGTCATACCGCCAATAAATGCGGATGCCGTATACAATATGTAAAACGCCGAAGCCCAGCGTCCAAAACAACAGCCCGTAATTCAGGAAAAATCCGGCAAGGATTCCCAAAACGACTTCGCAAATTCCCAAATAATGTATCTCGCCGAGGGTGAATTTGCCGGCACTGATCAGCGCCAGCCCGTAGAACACGAGCATGGCCGAAGCGATGAACCGTATGTCGTTGTTCACCGCCAATGCAACGCAAAACAAACCGCCCGCGACAAGCGGTATCAAAAAGTGATAAAAGGTGCGTTTGGCGGTTGCCGTCCATAAACGGGAACCTAACCGCCGGGCTTTGCGCGACGAAAAGTAAAATGCCGATCCCGCAGCGCAG
>JAVBRP010000063.1:0-8074 GCA_031547815.1 Bacteroidales bacterium
TGCAAAAAACATATATGCCAGCACAATGGCGGCGATTACTCCGGCCAAGTCGGCAAATAAGCCGGCGGTGACGGCATAGCGTGTTTTGCGTATGCCTACCGAGCCGAAATACAGGGCAACGATGTAGAACGTGGTGTCGGCCGCTCCTTGAAAAAGGCAGGAAAGGCGTCCGACGAAAGAATCGGGGCCGTAGTGCTGCATCGCTTCCACCATCATGGCTTTGGCGCCGCTGCCGCTGAGCGGTTTCATGAAGGCGGTGGGCAGCGCGGCGACGAAATCGGTGTTCATTCCCAAAGCCCCGAAGAGCGCGGCCAAGCCGTCGATGATGTAACCCATGGCGCCCGAAGCGCGAAAAACGGCAATTCCGACCAACATTCCGACCAAATAAGGTATGATCTTGATGGTGACATCGAATCCGCTTTTGGCTCCGTCGATGAAGGCTTCGTAAACATTTATCTTTTTGAAAAACGCACCGACAATGAAAACTCCGATAATCAATACCAGAAGCAGATTGCTTCCGACTTTCGATACTATTTCGATTTGTTCCTTTTCCAGACTTCCGATCCACCAAGTAAGCCCGCCGATGGCGGCGATGATGCCTCCCAGCCACGCCATCATTACGGGATCGAGCAAGTTGATGCGTTGCCGCAAAGCGACAAGGATCATTCCGGCCAACGTGGAAATTGCCGTGGCCAGCAGCACGGGAATAAATATGTCGGTGGGATTTCCGGCGCCGAGAATGGCGCGTTGCGCAATGATGCTGACGGGTATGATGGTCAACCCCGAAGTGTTGATCACCAAAAACATGATTTGTGCGTTGGAAGCCGTATCCTTTTTCGGGTTCAGGTCTTGAAGTCCCTGCATGGCTTTCAGTCCGAGCGGAGTTGCCGCATTGTCCAATCCCAGCATGTTGGCCGAAAAGTTCATTAATATTTGGCCGAATACGGGACTTTTCTTCGGCAATTCCGGAAAAAGCCGCGTGAAAAACGGCCCGACGATTCGCGCCAAGAAATTCACCGCACCCGCTTTTTCGCCGATATTCATCAGCCCCAGCCACAGCACCATGACACCCGTGAGCGGCAATGCAATGTCCATCACCGCACTTTTGGATGCGCTGAAAGTGCTGTCGATGACGGCCTTGAAGATTTCCGCATCGCCCGTGACGGCAAAACGAATAATCGCCACAATGAAAGCGATTGCAAAAAAACCGACCCAAATGTAATTGAGCGCCATGATCAATGATATAAGACCTACAAATGTAGTTATTTTTGTTTTCCGGCCGAAACCCGAATTTACAGGCGAGCTTCCGTTGCATTCACAACAAAACGGTTATCCTTATCTTTCATTTCCGGCATATTATTTGGAGTGTTTTTAACAATTTGTTTCATAGTAGCAGTAGTTTTCTCATAGTTAGTAGTTAAATGTTAGTAATATAAAAGAGCCGTTCGAGAGAACCGCTCTTTTTTGCTTTTATTTCCCGGACATGCCGGTTATGTTGAATATTTTTCGTATAAATTATCGAAATCGCAGGAAAGCAGTCCGGACGGTCAGTTGGTTGCTTTGCAGTTGTCGGGCAACGGTTTATCCAACATTTCCTTCAGATCGCAGCCCGTACAGCCGGCGCATTTATCGACTTGCCCTTTTTTGACAACGACAAAACGATACACTTTTCGGCCCACCCAAACCGCAATCAACAATCCGATAATGTATGTAAGCACATCCTGTATCATGGTATAATAACATACGGACATTCAAAATGTTTTGATAATGAGACTAATTTAGAATCGATTTAAGAGACGCCGAGTTTTATGCATCACCTCTCTCCCCGGCCCTCTCTCCACAGGAGAGAGGGGGTCGCGCTTTTGTCCCGGTACCGTGAACCGCGCAAGGGTTCCCTCTCCTTGTGGAGAGGGCGGGGGGAGAGGTGGTGAAAAAGCGACATAGCGCATCATACAGGTTAAGATTTCGACAACTTGAAACATGAAGGATTCTTCGTTCTTCATTTACTAATCCGCAGACGGCAAACTGATGATGAACGTGGTGCCGACTCCTTGCTTGGTTTTGAAATTGATGGTGCCCCCGGCGCTTTCGATGATGTTGCGCACGATGGCCAACCCCATGCCCATGCCGCTCGATTTGGTGGTAAAGTTCGGTCGGAAAATCTTTTCCTGCATTTCATCGGGAATACCCATTCCGTTGTCTTTTATCCGCACCCACAGTATCCGATTGATTTTCAAAACATCGATATATATTTCGGCTTGCCGGTCTTTCGGGATGGCTTGCAACGCATTCTTGATCAGGTTGATGAATACGCGCGATATTTGTTCTTTGTCGGCGTAAATAGAGGCTGTCGTCAGTCCGTGAAAATCGGTATGAAAGGCCCGCTTATTCTCATCTACGGCGAACAGCGGAACCACATTGTTGATTTTGGCAATCAGGTCGATCTGTTGGTTTTGCGCCGCCGGCATTTTGGCGAAATTGGAGAACTCGGTGGCGATGGACGACAGGGTGTCGATTTGTTCGACCAACGAGCGGGATATTTTTTCCATGTATTCGTCGAAACGTTCCGACTTGTTGTCGTAAGCCCGTTTCAGATGCTGAATGCTGAGCTTCATGGGCGTCAACGGGTTGTTGATTTCGTGGGCGATCTGTTTGGCCATTTCGCGCCAGGCCGATTCGCGTTCGGAGCGCGCCAACCGTGTGGCGCTTCGCGCAAGCTCATCAATGGCGCGGTTGTATTCTTTCACCAAGCCGCCGATTTCGTCGTGCCCGGCATATTGAACAGGCTCGTTTTTCGCGCCCAATCTGATGCTTCGGAATTTATCCTGCAACATGATCAGCGGTTGCGTGATCTGGTCGCTCACAACGATCGAAATGATGACGGTAAGCAGAATGATCACCATGTAGAAGTTGGTGATGGTGATGATGACGTTGGATATTTCTTCGGTCAAAGCGTCCTGCTGCGTGAAATACGGCAGGTTCAGGAATGCGATCACCTTGTTCTCGTTGTCCACGAAAGGTTCGTAGGCCGAAATGTAACTCAATCCGCCGATGTCTTCGTGTTCCAATGTGGAAGCGCGTTTTTTGAACGACAGCGGGATGTAGGCGTCGGGGTTAATTTGCCGGCCTACCAACCCGCGGTCGAATATATCGGGAAGCGAGGTGACGATCAGTTGCCCGTTAACGTCGAAAATATTGATGTCCGTAAAGAAGATGCTTCGATAGTACATCAATACCCCGGTGAGCATATCGCCGTTCTCGTACCGGTGCTTATCCAAACTTTTTTGCATCAATATCGTTTCCGACAGCTCGGAGTGGATGGCCTGCATTTTTTCGTCGAGCATGTCGTTATTCTTGTTTTGGTATTGACGGTTGATGTACGAAACCGTCCATACGCCGATAATGGCAAACGAGAACAGCAGAACGGCGATCATGGAGTATTGAATCTTATTGCGGAAATTCCATTGGAAACCGCGCTTGATGACCGGCAGGTAAAATATCAATAAACAAAGAGATACGACAACGAAAAAGATGATGAAGATATAGGAGAAGTTGATGATCAAATCGCCCGGTTTCGGCGAATAAGAACTCAACACGATCATGTTATTTTTGTCGGGACGATATACCAGGTGATCCATCCCGTCGGCGCGCACCGTATGATATTCGCTTGTATCGGTTTGAAAGATGTCGCCCGACAGGTTGTATTTATACGGTCCCGATTGATTGATTCGTCGGTTGTTGTTGTATTTCGCATACGAATAGCCGTTCATGTTGCTTTCCTTCCCGGTACGGCTGTCGAGCAGCAGTTCCGGATAACCCAACACGTTGGAAGTTGTAGCGGAGGTTCGAAGTTCGATGAATATATGCAGCGGAGGCCCGGTTTCCGTTTCTTTTCTGAACCACCCCAAATAAGAAGCGGTAGCATCGCTTCGCATCCAATTGATGTAATAAAATTCCGAACGAGGCAGTTTTTCGTCGCCGGCGTTATAGATCATTCGTTTGAAATAACCCACGCAATCGGGCTCTTCACGCTTATTATCCACAGTCAACGAGTCAATATCTGCGCAAACCACGCACTGGAAAGTGTAACTGTTCCAGTATGAACTGTAAAAATGTTTGCGTGTGACGTAATTGAGAACATCGTTCTCGCCGGGCTTCATAAATTTGTAGTTGTACGCAATTTCGGCAAGGAGCGTGTCTTTAATGATCCTGTCGGATATGTCGATCAGGAAAAATTCGGCCGTCAAATCGTGCTGCATGGCTAAATTGGTGACGAGCGTCTTCTTATGATCTTCGTATTTCAGGAAACTGTAACGGTTGATGTATACGGAAACGTACAATGCGGCGACAAAAACGATCAGTACGTAGTGAGAATACTTGAACCTGACGGTTTTTCTCAATCGCAAAGCCCCCATAATATACACCATGCCGGAGAGAAAAAATATTGCGGAGAAACTGACTTTCAGTCCCGCAAGGCTCCAACCGATAACGGCCAACGATAATATGATGACGTACGAAATGAGGAATTGATAGAAATTCAATTCCTGTTTGCACAACTGCAATGTTTTGTCCAACAGCAGGAAAAACGAAAGCAGATACAGCATGATGACCCCGTATCCCAACAAACTGAACCCGTTGAGCAAAAAAGTACGGTTAGGCCCTTCGAATATATCGGCCGAATCGATCACCAGCGTCCGAAGCAACATGCTGATTCCGAAGAACGAGACAATTGTCACGGCCAACGACATGCCGACGTATGCGAAATATTTCCCGCGGTGCTCGTAAAAAAGCGGAAACCGAAGATACCGGTATAGCACCAGAACGAAAAAACAGCTGAAAATACACCACAGGCAAAGCTCTCCGAAAGAAGGAAACCATGTTGTGCCGAAATGTACCGGTTCGAATAATCCCAGTTCGTAAAAAACCGTTGGAAATTGGTAATGTTGCATGGTATAGCGCATCGATACCAGCAATATGGCGAGAAGCGGAAGAAAGATATTTTTCAGGGTCGGGTTGCGCAATCGTTGGAACACGCTGTTCAGCAGCAGGAAAAGGATGAAGATGGCCGCCAGATAGGCTCCAGCAGGGACATATATTTGGTATTGGTATCGGCAGGTGCTGTCGAAAATCAGCGACCACACAAATCGTCCTTGACTGTCGTTGATCGGGTAACAGTCGGGAACATATTGAGAAGAGTATTTGACGACCGCGGGCAGTTTGAAATCCTTCTGAAAAGAAGGCTGCAAGTACTTGTTTTCGTACAGGTAAACGGTTTTGATAAGGATAAGCCCCACGATGTTGTAATCGCCGTGTTTTCGAACGAAAGATGCGTACCTTCCGTTGTTCAGGCTCACAAACGGCTTGTCGAGGTCCGATTTCGAGTATGTTTCGGTAACGGTGACTTCATTGGTCGACCAATAATCCAACGTGTCATTTCGATAAACGAAAAGATACAGACCCTGCTTTTTCAGGCCATTTCGGTGTTCGGTGTGAAAAGATATGCGGCAGGCTTCTTGGTCGGGAGCATCGATGCAACGTTCCAGCATATCCATGTAACCGTGCACATTTTGCTCCTTTTGGAGAAATATTTTCTGTATTTTTCGGGCATGCCGTTCGTCAAATTTCGGAAACAGAGTGTTGTTTTCCACAAGTTTGGCAAACAGCAACAAAAGCACAAACGTCGTCAACAGCCGTAAAGATAAATTCGGCACACGCATTTTTCGCCTGTATCGAAATAAGCGTTTCATCAACGATCGGTTGCGGTCGGTATCTTTCATTCAAATAATGACGAGTGACGGATGATGAATGACAATAAATTGAGACATTCCGAAGATTATGCTCCCCATCCGTCTCTGTCTAAACTGCGATATTGTATCGCTTCCGCCAAATGATGCACCTGTATGTCGGGCGAGGCTTCCATATCGGCAATGGTGCGCGATACTTTGAGGATTCGATCGTAGGCGCGAGCCGACAATCCGAGCTTTTGCATGGCGGTTTTCATCATGTTTTGCCCTGCGGTATCGATCGTGCAATATTTTCGCAACATTTTCGAACTCATCTGCGCATTGCTGTGGATGCCGGGATACTCGGCGTATCGTTCTTTCTGTACATTGCGCGCGGCAATCACCCTTTGGCGGATGGCGCCGCTCGGTTCCGAAACCCGTTGTTCGGACAGTTTGTCGAACGGAACGGGAACAACTTCGATGTGAATGTCGATGCGGTCGAGCAAAGGCCCCGATATTTTGCTCAGATATTTCTGCACGAATCCCGGAGCGCACATGCATTTCTTTTCCGGATGGTTATAGAATCCGCACGGACAAGGATTCATCGACGCCACCAGCATGAACCCCGCGGGATATTCCACCGCGAACCGCGCCCGCGAAATAGTGATCACGCGGTCTTCCAACGGTTGGCGCATCACTTCGAGCACCGTTCGTTTAAATTCGGGCAACTCGTCCAAAAACAATACGCCGTTGTGCGCCAGCGATATTTCGCCCGGTTGGGGAAACGAGCCGCCGCCTACCAAAGCTACATCGCTGATGGTGTGGTGCGGCGAACGGAAAGGCCGCCGAGTGATCAATGCCGCATCTTTTCCCGTTTTGCCCGCCACCGAATGTATTTTCGTCGTTTCCAACGCCTCGTCGACAGTCAGCGGAGGCAGGATACCCGGAAGCCGCTTGGACAGCATGGTTTTTCCCGCGCCGGGAGGGCCTATCAAGATGATGTTGTGACCGCCCGCAGCCGCAATCTCCATGGCGCGTTTCACATTTTCCTGTCCCTTCACGTCCGAAAAATCGGCCTCGTAATCGTTTCCGTGAAGAAACTCCTTGTCGAGATCGACCGTAATACGCTCCAAACCTTCCTTACCGTCGAAAAAGTCGATCACTTCCCTGATGTTTTCGGCGCCGTAGATGTCGATTCCTTCAACAACGGCCGCTTCGCGCGCATTTTGTTTCGGGAAGATGCATGTCGTAAAACCTTCGTTCTTCGCTTGAAGCGCAATGGGCAACGCCCCCTTGACGGGACGTATGGTGCCGTCGAGCGAAAGCTCGCCCATGATGATGCAACTGTCAAGCCCTTCGCTTTTTATCTGTTCCGATGCCGCCAAAATACCGATGGCAAGCGGCAGATCGTAAGCCGATCCCTCCTTGCGGATGTCGGCCGGAGCCATGTTGATCACCACCTTCTTGCCCGGCATGCGATACCCGTGGGTTTGCAATGCCGATTCGATGCGCTGTTGGCTTTCTTTTACGGCATTGTCGGGCAACCCCACCAAAAAGAAATTGATCCCTTTATCGACGCTTACTTCGATGGTGATGGTGGTGGCCTTGATGCCGTATACGGCACTTCCGAAGGTTTTTACCAGCATGTGAATTATTTCATCAGTTCGGCCAATTTTGCTTCCATTTCGTCGGGTTGCAAACCGCGGGCGAGGATTTTTCCGTCCTTGTCCAGCAACACGGTGTGCGGAATCGAAGTGACGTTATAGAGCTTCGCGGCAGCGCTTTGCCAAAATTTCAGATCGGACATTTGCGGCCAAGTCAAGCCGTCGTCCGCAATGGCTTTCGTCCATTCGTTCTTATCCCTGTCCAACGAAATGCCGACAATCTCGAATCCCTTGTCCTTGTATTGGTTGTACAATTTCACCACATGCGGGTTGGCCATACGGCAGGGGCGGCACCACGAAGCCCAGAAATCGATCATCACGTATTTGCCCTTGCCGGCATAGTCTGAAAGCGCCACCGGCTGATCGTCGGGCGCGTTCAGTTTGATGTCGGGGAACGGTTGCCCTTCGCCCAGACGCTTGGAAACCTCTATTTTCTCCTTGATGCTTTGTACCCAGGGCGACTTGCCGACGGTTTCGCTAAATCCGTTCGCGAAAGCTTCCAAATGCTCGGCGGAGACGTGATACGAAAGATTGGTATCGATAAGTACGGCGGTGAATATCGAGTTGGGATGTTCCTCTGCAAACCCTATTGAGTAAGCGTTGCGTTCCTCCCTGATTTCGTTCATTTGCGCCAGGTAGCTTTTTTCTTTTTCGACGTCGGGTGTGCCCGAAAGTTTCAGCGACATG
>JAVBRP010000311.1:0-4270 GCA_031547815.1 Bacteroidales bacterium
CGAAGAAGTTGTGGAGTGGATTTTTAACGAAGGTTTGAAATGGCATCTGTCGTCGTTCAACGCCAAAAGCTCGCCCGTGCCCGAAGTATGGAGTCCGTTGGTGGACAAATGGCTGAACAGGATGGGCTACCGCTTTGTCGTTCGCCGATTCGAATATCCCTCGTTCGTGCGGCGTCAAGGCCAACTGCCGATCCGGACGATGTGGGAAAACATCGGCGTAGCGCCCATTTACAAGGAATATGTATTTGCGGTGCGGCTGCGCAACGACCGCACGACACTGATCCTCCCCACCGACGCCAAGCTGACGGAATGGCTGCCGGGTGACATTCTCCACAACGAAAGTCTGTACATCCCGTACGACGCGCCTTTGGGAAAATACCAATTGGAGGTGGCCGTCGTTTCGCCCGTTTCGTATGAACCGCGTGTAAAATTAGCCATCGCGGGCAAAACCGACGACGGCTGGTATTCCATGGGCGAGATAGAAGTGAAAGAAGCGTTGTTGCAATAGTGTCGTGTCAAGCTTATTTTGACGCGTCATTGCGAGGAGGGGCGCCGAAGCAATCTCATGATAATTAATAAGATTGCTTCGCTGACGCTCGCAATGGCGAGCAGGTATTAACCGCTTGACACGACAATAGTTTTTTTCTTGTATGATATAAATATTATTCGTATTTTTCGCGCATTCGGCGGCAGGCGGTGGAGTACTACAATATAAATTTAAATCGGCTTTAACAATGAACAAATTTTTCAAGAAAATATTCGCGACATTGGCCGTTTTCGGGCCGGGTTTATTTCTTATCGGCTACAACATCGGCCCGGGCAGCGTCACCACCATGGCCAAAACCGGTGCGGAACACGGCATGGGGCTGTTTTGGGTGTTGGTGCTGTCGAGCATTTTCACTTACATTCTGATGGTGGCGTATGGCAAAATGACCTTAGTTACGGGCCGAACGGCGCTGTTCAACATCAAAAACAATTTCAAGCAAGGTTGGATATTGGCCTTGTACATCCTGGCGGCGCTGATCATCGGCGAGCTGCTTGCACTCATCGGCATCATGGGGCTTGTGGCCGAACTGATCCAAGAAGGAATCCGCATGTCGACGGGCGTAACGATCAACACCGTTTGGATTATTGCGGTGACGGCCGTTGCGCTGTATTTTTTGCTGTGGTACGGTCACTACCGCGCTTTCGAAAAAGTATTGATATTTTTTGTGATTCTGATGGGATTGTCGTTTCTGGTAGTTTTCATATTGGTGAAACCCAACCCGGTGGCCATTGCCGGAGGACTGATCCCCCGCATACCTTCCGAAAACATCGGATTGATTGCGGCCATAGCGGGAACGACATGTTCGGCGGCCGTGTTCATCATGCGCAGCACGGTGGTTGCCGAAAAGGGATGGACCATAAAAGATTTGAAAACCGAGAAAAAGGATTCGTTCATTTCGGCAGCCATGATGCTTTTCCTGAGCGGCATCATCATGGCGGTCTCGGCCGGAACGCTTCACGTGATGGGGCTGAAACTGGAAAACACCACCGAAATGATCTACCTTTTCGAACCCATCGGCGGAAAGGTTGCCGCGATCATACTCATTTTGGGAATCGTCGGGGCGGGATTATCAACGGTTTTCCCGATCGTACTGATTGCGCCGTGGCTGATTGCCGATTACACGGGACAGCCGCGCAACCTGCACTCCGCGCAATCGAGAATATTGATCCTTGTCGCCTTGCTGTTCGCTTTCGGTTCGGTGATCCTGAAACAACGACCGCCCGCATTGATGATCTTTTCGCAGGCGTTTCAAGCATGTATCCTGCCCGCGGTGGCCATTCCTATCATCATATTGCTCAATCGAAAAAATCTCATGGGAACGTACAGCGCTTCCGCGAAGAACAATATCGGAATTGCGGCCGTGATCGCGTTTTCGTTGTTAACCACCTATTATGCCATTGCCGAATTATTTTAAAATATCTCGCAAAAACGCGAAGATGCAAAGGGGGAGAAAACATTTTTTCTTTGCGACTTTGCGTCTTTGCGAGAGCCAAACCAATTAAATCATCCATATTTATGAAATCTCATATCATGCCAAACCTGAAAATTCTTTTCGGATTCCTGCTCCTTTGCGGCTTCGGCATCCGACTGAACGCACAAAATGCTTCGAAAATCAAGGAAACAGCGGAAGAGTATGTCACTTATCCCTATTCCGACCCCAACCCGATACCCGCGTTCGGCAAGGTTTATCCCTATTATCGGTTCGACGGCTACACCACGCATCCGGTGAAAAAGACTTGGAAAGTGGTGATTTTGGAAAACGATTTTCTGAAAATCAAGGTATTTCCCGAAATCGGCGGTAAAATATGGTCGGTGGTGGATAAAACTTCCGGCAAGGAAATGTTTTACGACAACAAAGTGGTGAAATTCCGCGACATTTCGTTGCGCGGCGCATGGACAAGCGGCGGAATCGAGTTCAATTACGGTGTGATCGGCCATGCTCCGAGTTGTTCGTTCCCGGTGGATTACCTCACGCGGCAAAATCCCGACGGCAGCGTGAGTTGCTTCATCAGCGATTTCGATCTGCTCACCCGCACGCGGTGGACGGTAGAGATCAATCTGCCCGGGGACAAGGGCTGGTTCACCACCGCTTCGTTCTGGCACAACGGTAATTCGGGTAGTCAGCCCTACTACAACTGGGTGAATACGGGAGTGACGGCAAGTCCGGATTTGGATTTGATTTATCCCGGGACGTATTATGTGGGGCACGGAGGCGAAACCTCGCCGTGGCCGATGGATAAGGAACGCGGCAAAAACCTGTCGCATTGGGCCGAAAACAATTTCGGCGCCGACAAATCGTATCACGTGGCCGGTACGTATGCGCCTTATTTCGGAGTGTATTGGGCGAACGATAATTTCGGAATGATGCATATCGCCAATCGCGACGATAAAGTGGGTAAAAAAATGTTCACATGGGCGCTGTCCGATCAAGGCAACATTTGGGAGGATTTGTTGACCGACACCAACGGGCAATATGTCGAAGTGCAGAGCGGAAGATTGTATAATCAGAATACGGCTCAAAGCAGCCTCACACCTTACAAGCAGTTCTATTTTACGCCTTATGCGACCGATGTTTGGACGGAATATTGGTTTCCGTTTAAAGCCACCGGCGGTGTTGCCGATGCAAGCCTTTACGGGGTGGTGAACGTTACCGAAAAAAGCGGCGCGTTGGATTTATCGCTCTCGCCGTTGCAGCAGATCGGCGACACGCTCAAAGTATTTGATGCCCGCGGACAGATGCTGTTGTCGCAACCGGTGAGCCTTTCCGTTGCAAAGACATACAGCACGAGTTTGCGCATCCCCGACGGGAAAAGCGCATATAAGATCACTTTGTGCAACCAAGAGATTTGGAGCAAGGAAGACAAAAGCCTGAACAGACCCACCGCCGGCGAAGATAAGTTCGATTGGGAAACGGCTTACGGCAAATATCTTTTGGGAAGAGACCTTTCGGGAATGCGTCTTTACGATCGTGCCGAAAAGTATATCAAAGAATCGTTGGCTGCAGATGCCGACTTCATCCCGTCGCTGGTTGAAATGTCACGGTTGTATTATCGGCGCATGGATTACGATTCGGCGCACTTTTTTGCGCGCAAAGCCTTGTCGTTCGACACGTACGATCCGGATGCACATTTCGAATACGGGCGTTCGGCCAAGCAGTCGGGCAAAGAAATCGATGCGTTGGACGGTTTCGAAATGGCGGCGCTGACCACACCTTTGCGCAGCGCGGCTTACACCGAAATCGGCAAGATTTGGTTCACCAAAAAAAATTACGAAAAGGCGGCAGATTACGCACAAAAGAGCCTGATCAACAACAGTCACAATATCGAAGGCTTGCAATTGCTTTACCTTTGCGCCAAGCAGCAACGGGACACAAAAAAAGCGGAAGAATTTGCCGAACGGATCGGTACGCTCGATCCGTTCAATCTGTTCCTGTTGTTCGAAAAATCGGCTCCCGACATGCGCCGGTTTTCCGAAAAGATCCGTAGTGAAATGCCGATACAATCCTATTTGGAATCAGCAATTTGGTATTATTCGTTGGGCCTGAAAGAAAAAAGCCGCACGTTGTTGAAAGCTGCACCCGCGAATGCCGAAGCAAAATATTGGTTGGCTTTCCTGTATAAAGACACACCCGAAGAAGCCGCTTTGCTGAAAGATGCCGATGCACAAAGCCCCGCTTTCGTATTCCCGTTCAGAACCGAAGGCAAAGACGTGTTCGAATGGGCG
>JAVBRP010000183.1:0-7545 GCA_031547815.1 Bacteroidales bacterium
GAATGCGATCACGGCTTTGATGTCCTGCGTCGTTTTCGGGAAAGCGACGGCCGCAGGCATTTCACGGTACGACGATGCATCTGTGGCATACAATGTTCGGGTGACGGTGTCGTCTTTGATATTCCCGTCGAGGGAAAGTTCATTTATCGGTAAACGGGTCATAATTACGGTTTTTCGGAAGTCGATTCGGCATTATAAAATATGCGCCGTGTTGCAAATATATGATTTATGACGATGTGTTGTTCCCGTCCGAAAAGATTATGTTATACTTCACGCGGAGTTATTTTGTGCTTCGCGCCTTGGCGTCTTTGCGTGATATTGCCTCTCGCAAAGGCGCTAAGACGCAAAGAGGAATATCACAAAACTTGACCGCGCGAAGTATAATTCTTCGGATTTACACTTTATCGGCGATCTTAACCAATAATTACCGTCAATTCTATAATGGTTCCTTCTACACATTCGTCCAATCAGGTAATTGCTGGGTCGGGTTTTGCCATATCACCTGTTTTCATATCATTATGTTTATAAAAACGGATCAAACGTTAAAATATGTTGGTGGGAGATTCTTTATTTTTTCAAAGAGTTTATGCCCCGTCAGGGCATAAACGAATGCAAAATAACATCACCAACATACTTTTGCACTTGATCCATTCTATTTCACTGCTTTCACTTTCAGTCCCGTTCCGGACGAATGCGTCATGCAGACATCGAGATAGTTAAGTAGCAGGCAGAACGGAAAAACGACAAGGTAATAGAACGGCAGAAGAATGAAAAAGAATTTCGAAGCGTGAAGCATCCGCATGGGGTATTTCATCGACAGCAGCCACGATATGTGCCCCGGAACGCCGTACGTGTATTGCACTTCCGCTTGCGCGAATCCCGCATTCAACAGTTTGTCGCGTATTTCGTCCGCATTGTATCCGTCGCGGACATGCTCGTCGATGAACGAATCGTGGTGTTCGTCGGCATCGGAACCGCCCCTGTCCGAAGGCGTGGAGATCAGCAACACTCCGCCGGGCACGAGCGACGCGCAAATGTTGCGGAAAACGGCAACATCGTCCAGAATATGCTCCATCACATCCACCGAAATCGCCAACCGGTAACGTTCGGGTTCGCGAAACTCCGTTAAATCGGCCACTTCAAAACGAACGCGGTCGCTGCGGCCGATTTGCGCGAAGAACCGATTACAGTCGGCAACCTGCTCGTCTTTCACGTCCACGGCTTTGATCTGCCAACGACGCCCCAATCGCGACATATAATAAGTATACTGCCCGAAACCCGCGCCCGCATCCAATACGGAAGCATCGGCGGGTAATGTCTTTTTCAGCCGGCGCAATTCTTTTTTGATGTGCCAAGCACGAAGCAACAGAAGGTCGAGCAGGCAATAAAAGCATTTTCGCAAAAACGGACGACGATTGAACACATTGCCCAGCGATCGCTTGATGTTGTCGTACTGCATCTTACTGCTTTAAGAGATCGTCGATATGTTCGGCATAATCCAAACTGTCATCAATATGAAAAGCCAATTCGGGAACGATTCTCAGTTGGTGCCGAACCAATTTGCCGAGTTCGTAACGGATATGTTTTACGTGGAGGTTCAGATTTTCGAGAAACTTATCGCGATCGTCCGACGGGAAAACGCTGAGATATACTTTGGCAAAACTCAGATCGGGACTCATGCGCACCACCGTCACGGTAATCATTTTATTTTGCGTGATTTCGCGTGTGGCATGCATGAAGATTTCGCTTAAATCTTTTTTTATTTGGTGTGCTACTTTTTGCTGTCGGGTGGTTTCCATGGCTATGGACTATTAATTGGTTCATGATGAATATCAAACCGTAAAGTTAATAAAAAATCATTCCGGTCGGTTTTCCGCATTTCCGGGTTCCGCATCCGATTGACTTTCACCCATATTTTTTTGATCGATTTCCGCTTGCTTTTGCGCTGCTTCCGCTTCTTTTTGCATGGCTTCGAGTCGTTGCGCTTTCAGTTTCGCTTCTTTCTTTTCTTGGCGAATATCGATGCGGCGCTGTACGGCAACGGTCGTTCTGACCTTAAACACGTAGCATTGTATCCCGATCAAAGCGCCCAACACGCCTCCGCAAATAATATCCAACGGGTAATGAACGCCCAAATATATACGGCTGTACGAAACGATAAACGCCCAAACCAACAGTAAGAAACTCCACTTGGCGCTTTTGAATTGGTTGGCCACAAAAACGGCAACAGCGAAGACGTTGGCGGCGTGTGACGATACAAAACCGAATTGCCCGCCGCGATAGTCATTAACAATGTGCACCAAATCGGCGATTTCGGGATTGTGCGTGGGACGCGGCCGTTCCGCCAAGTTCTTGATCAGAACCGAAATCTGATCGCTCAATACCACGGCAACGGACAAGAACAACAGCGTAAAGATGAACCGCCACGGACGTTCTCTGTAAATAATAATGACCAGCAGAACCACATAAAACGGTATCCACGATTTCGTACCGGAAATCCACCACATGATGCTATCCCACACGGGAGCGTGCAAACCGTTGAGGTATAAAAAAATATCTTTATCTAAATCAAGCAGCCAACGAAACATTTATTTATGATTTAATTGTACCGAATTCGGCATGATTAAATAAAACGCCGACATGTTTGAGTACGTTTTGTTTCAACTCATCCAATGTTATGCATTGTTCAGCTAACGTCTCGAACTCATCCATATTCTCGCGTCCTATCGGAGTGTTCGGAAGTTCGGTTGCCCGGCGTTGTGGAGCATCGCCCCACGCTGATGCTTCATGGTCTTCGGCCTTATATGAATGTCCTGCGGAAGCAATCTTTTTGATTCTTTTTTGAGACATGGCATTTCTTATGATCGATCAAAAATAATCAATCATTTAACATCTGCCAAATCTTGTCTTTCAACTCGGTCAATCCGATTTGTGCAATCGACGAGATAAACACGTAAGGCGGCAGATCGGTGAGTTCGGCTTTCAGTTCGGCTTTCAATTCGTCGTCGAGCATGTCGCATTTGCTGACGGCTATCAAGCGTTTTTTGTCCAGCAATTCGGGATTATATTCTTTTAACTCGTTGAGCAGTATCGAATATTCTTCTTTGATGTTCTTGCTGTCGGCAGGAATCAAAAACAAAAGCATCGAATTGCGTTCTATGTGCCGCAGAAAACGGATTCCGAGGCCCTTGCCCAGATGCGCGCCTTCGATGATACCGGGTATGTCGGCCATCACAAACGAACGGCTGCCGCGATACGGAACCATTCCCAAGTTAGGAACCAGCGTAGTGAACGGATAATCGGCTATTTCGGGTTTTGCCGCGGACACTACCGAAAGCAATGTCGATTTTCCGGCATTGGGGAAACCGACCAAGCCCACATCGGCCAATATTTTCAATTCGAGTATCTTCCAACTCTCCTCGCCCGATTCTCCGGGCTGCGCATAACGCGGCGTTTGGTTGACAGCAGATTTGAAATGATCGTTGCCCTGTCCGCCGCGCCCGCCTTTTGCCAAAATCCGCGTCTCGTCATGTTGCGTGATCTCGAACAGCACTTCGCCGCTTTCGGCATCGCGCGCCACCGTTCCCAAGGGCACGTCGATATACTTATCTTCGCCGTCGGCGCCGGTTTTCAGAGCGCTGCCGCCATTTTCGCCGTCGCCGGCAAAAACGTGTCGCTGATATTTCAGATGGATCAATGTCCACAACTGCCGATTGCCGCGCACGATCACATGACCGCCGCGCCCGCCGTCGCCGCCGTCGGGGCCGCCCTTGGTGGTGAACCGGTCGCGATGAAAATGCATCGAACCGGCGCCTCCGTTGCCCGATCGACAACAGATTTTTACATAATCGACAAAATTAGACTCAGCCATAAAAATTCAATGATTCAATATTCAATATTCCAAAGATTTCGGTGCGACCTGTTATACTTAGCGCGGTCATTTTTGTGTATTACCTCTCCCCCCGCCCTCTCCACAAGGAGAGGGAGCCCTTGCGCAGTTTACACTTCCGGTGCAAAGCGCGTCTCCCTCTCTCCACAGGAGAGAGGGACGGGGAGAGAGGTTTTACTTTTAGGAAAATCCTATCGGGTTTTAAAAACCCAATAGGATATAAAACTACAAGCTTTTTACGTGCAGATGCAGCCGATCGAAAATATCTTTGACATGCCCCGTTCCGTTGATCGCTTTGTATTTCTTTTGCGCATCGTAATACTCGATAATCGGTTCGGTTTTTCGGTGGTATACGTCGATGCGATTGCGGATCACGTCGAGCGATTTATCGTCGGCGCGCCCGGAATCGGCGCCCCGTTTGAGCAAACGACCGATCAACTCTTCCGCTTCGACATCCAATGCGATCATCGCGGAGATATGCATTCCCTTTTCTTCCATCAACCGATCGAGCGCTTCGGCTTGCGCCGTGGTACGCGGAAATCCGTCGAAAATAAAACCTTTTGCGTCGGGGTTTTGTTCGATCTGCGACCGGATCATGTCGATCACCAAATCGTCGGGCGCCAGTTCGCCTTTATCGATGTGTTTTTGGGCAAGTTTTCCCGAGTCGGTTCCCAAAGCGATTTCTTTTCGGAGAATTTCACCGGTCGACAAATGCACCAACCCGTATTTTTCGGCCAACAAAGTCGCTTGCGTTCCTTTTCCTGCGCCCGGGGCTCCGAACAATACAATATTTAACATTGAATGATTTAAAAATTGAGATACAACTCCCGGTCGTTTACCTCAACGGTCGGGATTCGGTTGTCATGCAAATGCTTCGAATCAATTCTCCGCAACTGCATAAATATCTTCAAAATTACGGCCGTAACCGTTGTAGTCCAGCCCCCAGCCGATCACGAAATCGTTGGGAATTTCGAACCCTACATAGTCGATGGCAATACTTTTGCGATACGATTGCGGTTTGAACAATAATGATGCCACGGCAACGCTCGCCGGCTTGTATGTCGATTTTATTTGCTTCATGATGTGTCCCAACGTGAAACCAGTATCGACGATATCTTCCACCAGAATAACGTGTTTGTCGTTCAGGTCTTCTTTCAATCCGATCAGTTCCTTAACGATACCTTCGGAGGTGTCGCCCTGATAAGAAGCCACTTTCACAAACGAGATACGGCACAACGGCTTTACTTTGCGCACCAGTTCGGACACAAACATGAAAGAGCCGTTCAATACGGCTATGAAAAGAATTTCTTTCCCTTCGTAATCGCTGTTGATGCGATCGGCAATGTGCTCGATCCCGTTTTTTACCTGCGCCCGGGTGATGCACATTCTGAATTTTTTATCGAGTAACGAAATAACTTTCAAGATTTTATTCTATTTTGCCGACAAATATCGCACGATCACTTATTTGCGACTTATTCAACTTATGTTAAATTTGCCCCAAAATAACGAAAAGATTTTTATGGATGCAAGAGTAAGTATTATTATGGGTAGTACGTCCGATTTACCGATCATGGAAAAAGCGGCAAAGATGTTGAACGATTTCGAAATTCCGTTCGAATTGCAAGCGTTGTCGGCGCATCGTACGCCGCAACAGGCAATGGATTTTGCACGAGGGGCTTATGCGCGCGGCATTCGGGTGATTATTGCCGGAGCGGGCGGCGCGGCGCATCTGCCGGGTGTTATTGCAGCGTTGACGCCGATTCCGGTGATCGGTGTGCCCATTAAGGCGTCGATTTCGATTGACGGGTGGGATTCCATTTTGTCCATTTTGCAGATGCCTCCGGGCATACCGGTGGCTACCGTGGGCTTGGACGGAGCGCAAAACGCGGGCATTCTGGCGGCACAGATTTTGGCCGCAAGCGACGATTTGTTGATGGGAAAGATTATAGCATTCAAGGCCGGTCTGGAGAAAAAAATCATTCAGGCAAACAATGAGTTGGCTTCCGTTAAATTTGCGTTCAAGACCAATTGATATAAATTTTATTTATACTTTTGTGCCACGAAAATAATTTGATGTTCAAGCGGATTTTTTTATTCTTTATCGTCATTTTTCTCGGTATCGTTGAAATTTGCGGTAAAGACAAGATTGAAGGGCTTCGCAAAGATTTGAGGCAAGCGCCCGATTCCGATAAAGCGGATATTTTGGTGCGCATGGCCGGGCTGTTCGAAAAGGATATGCCCGACAGTTGCGTCTTTTATGCGCTCAAAGCCTCGGAGGCGGCGCGGGCGACGCAGCAAAATGCCTCGTTGATCGATGCAGAAATGATGCTCGGGCGTGTCGCTTTCGCGAAAGGCGACTACGTAAAAGCCTCGACGCATCAAAAGAATGCGCTTGACGTTTCGGTGCGCGCTCCCGATTGGGATGCGGCGGCGCAATGTTATTACGACCTCGGAGTGAGTTGGTTTCTTCGGGGCAATTATGCCGAGGCCATCGATAACCTCAAAAAAGGGTTGACGGTGGTGAAAGATCGCAACAATCCGAAACTTCTCGGCGATTATTATCAATCGTTGATCGATGTTTACCAAAAGCTGAATAATTCGAGCGCCGTGCTCGAATATTATCCGTTGCTGGTGAAAGCAAATCGCCAAGCCGGCGCCGGAGCTCTCGGCGACAGCATTGCGGCCATGCAAAAAACATTCGATGCGCGCTTGGCCGTTGAGACCGAAAAAGCCGTACGGGCAGCCGGAAAATCGGAATCCGCGCCCTTATCTCCGGCCACGGGGGTTATCGTCATCTGGGCTATTCTGGCCACGCTGCTTGTCGCGGCAGCCGTCGTTTTCTATCGTTACCGCATCACCGCCATCGTCGCTAAAGACCAAAAACTGTTGGACGCCGCAGTACGGGAGTTCGAGACGATGAAGCACAACCAAAGTTCCTCGTTCCGTTTCCTCACGCAATACGCATACACCGGCATCGATCGATTGCACAAAGACATCAATCGCTTTGTCGACACGCTGGGCGCCGATATTCTTCCCGCAATGGACGACGCCTTGAACCGTCTCAACAACGATGTGTTTGCGCTGTACGGCTTTTATCAGAACTTTCTGCTGCTGCTGCAAGCGCAATCGGGCCAACTGAAACCCGAACTTTCTACGGTTAACATACCGCAGCTGGCCACCACCATATTGACCGATTATGAGCCGTTTGCCGCAGCAAGCGGTATTCGATTGGTGAACGACGTGCAGAACAATGTATTCGTGCTGGCCGACGAGCGGCTGATCGACACCGTGCTCCGGAACCTGATGTCGAACGCATTCAAATATACGCCTCCCAAGGGTTTGATCACCCTCGGCGCCAAAGAAAATTACGTGGACATGGAGGTTTGGGTCACCGACGACGGTATCGGGTTAACCGCCGATCAGACGGATAAATTATTCGAACTGTCCGAAAACCTGTACCTTCCGGGGAAACCCGATCTGAAAGGCTACGGTTTGGGATTGGCCGTTTGCAAAGCATTGGTAGAAACATGCAAAGGCCGCATGTGGGCGGAAACAAAGCCCGACGAAGGTTTTTGCATCCGTTTCAGCCTGCCGAAAGCGGAGAGCAGAGAGTTGAAAATTCAGAGTTGAAATGATTCCATGATCCCATAATTCAA
>JAVBRP010000050.1:0-6855 GCA_031547815.1 Bacteroidales bacterium
TGTCCGTTAACCGAGACTTCCGCAACGGTTCCCGTCCAACTGCCGAGCGATACCCGATAATGTTTGCCCGGATCGGCTACATCAAACGTTTTTGTATAAGCCACGGCGCCGGGATAAAACGGCCAACCCTGCGTTTTCCAACTGCCGAGAGCAAATGTCGCGGTCGGAGCATTCAGCGTAAATCCTTTGGCTGCCGGTTGCACGGTGAAATTACCCAAAATGTACACCGGCTCTATTTCGGCGTGTATTTTCATGGGCGACAGGTTGATGGTCAATTCATTTGCACCCTTTTTCACTTCTTTGCCGATAGCGAAAACGCCCGTTTCGCGATCGAGCCACCACTTACCCGGAACGGGTTGTATCTCCTTTCCGTTGAGAAAAACCCGATACAGGTTCGGACGTTCCACCACCGCTTGCATTCCCGACATATCGAAATCGCCCGCGACAACGAATTTGTAAGTCGCCTTGAAGCCTCCCGCAGTGAAGGTATCGCGACGAACAATGTTGTCTCTGTACTGTACGGATGTATTCCACGGATCGCCGTCTTTAAAACCGTGATGTTTAAATGCCTTATCGGCGGCATCGAATACGTGTTGGTCGCGGAATGTTTCTTTACCCAATTGCAAATCGCAAAAATCGATGGTCAACACATTGTCGCCGACGGGCCGAACGCCAAGCGCCGATGCCGCATTCACGGTCGTGTATTGCGACGGTTGCACGACGGTTTCGAACCCGCTTTGTTTTTTATCGAAAACATACAGCAACAAACTCCCGGCAGGCGGAAGATCAACCGTAATGTTAATATTTTTGTCACCGGCCGTTTCCGGATAGTCGAACATCTTACCCGTAAGCGTATTGAGTTCGACGGCGTCTTTTCCCGCAACGGATACGTCGGCTTTAACGTGCTCGTCGAGGCTCGAGTTGACGAAAAACAACACTTGTCCGTCTTTCATTTCGCGACGATGATGATACAGGTTTCCGCCTTGAAGGCTCGAAAAAACGATGTCGCGGGAAGCAAACCGGTGCCGAATGACATCGGGAGTCAATTCGGGGAAATACGTTACATTTTCGTTTTCCGTAAAGAATTTTTCAACTTCCGCATCGGGTTTTCCTTCGAGAGTGTTCGGCTTGGAAAAAGCGATCAACTTCCCGCCGTTTTCGGCAAACTGTTTCAGCAGTTTAAACGTCGGAGCATCCAGATTTTCCGTCATCGGCGGTATCACCACTTTGGAATAAGACCGTTTGCCCACCGTAAATTTGTCCTTTTTTACCGTTCCCCGATCCTTGATAATATTTTCGGAACCGAGATCGTATTCCGCCTGCGCTTTTTCGAGCGTGGTGACAAAGGTTTGGAATGCCTGTCCTATTTTGCGAAACTCGGAATTACTGTTTTTATAGGCATAATACAACCAGATGGACGTGGTAGGTTCCAAGATCAAAATATCATTGATCTGTTCTCCGGCCGATAATGCCATCGACAAACGTGCATAGTGCATGTTGAGCGGTTTGTAGTAGGGCCACCATGGCGAATGATCGGAGAAAACGGGCGGATAATCGTATTTGCGCGCTCCCGATATGGTTAAATGCGAAAGATGCTGATTCATAAAATTAACGCCCAGCGCATATTCCCAATCGCCCAATCGTTTGAAATCGCGGAATGTCTCTTCCCAGGCGCCGCCGCCGTACGTTTCGCTGAGCGTGCGCTTATAACCCGTTTGATTGGCCACGCTGCTCAATTCTTTCACCGAACGTATGTTTCCGAATTGCGCATTGGGCGACACCTCGTCGAACCGATTGAACAACATGTCGATGGCCGGCATTTGATGCCAGGCATACATGGCCATGTTATCGCCGCCGTCGGCCATGTCGGGCCAACCGTGTTCCCAGTAATGCCCCGTAAATTTCAAGTTTTTGGCTTCGCAATATTCGAAACAGATTTTGGAAAAACGATCGATAAACATTTGCAGCAGAGTTTTCGTGTAATTGTGTCGTATCTGTTTCCAATTGCCCGTTTCTTCGAAGAGTGACGGCAAATTGCTTTTCAGATCGTATCCCCAATCTTTCCGGAATACGTCAAATAAATCGGGTGTCCAGCGAATCCCTTCGGGAGGTTTGATGTGCGGCTCGTCGGTAAACCAACCCGGCATCGATTTCCCGAATTCGTCGCCCGCCACGCGCTCATATCCGGGCATGGTTACGTCGATGAATTTTTCCGTTACGCCGGGATAAAGCAAATCGACATACGAAAATCCGCCGTACCAAGGTGATTTTCTATAATATGTTTTCGAAAAAAGATAATAATTGCCTTTTTTTCCGGCTTCGACCGACAAATCGGCGGTAATATCGGTAAACCGACCGTTTTCCTCCTTCATGCAAATGAAAAATCGGGATGCGGTATCGGGCAATGTTTCGAATTTGTGCAGCTTTAACCCTTGTCCTTGGTTGCAGCTTTCGGGCATTCGATCGGGAACGTGCCCCCCCGCAAAGCCGCTGGGATACGAGTTTTCATCATATATCCATACGTTCATACCGAGTTCCTTGCCTTTGTCGAGCGTATACCGAAACAGATCGTACCATTCGTCGGAGATGTATTCGGTAACCAGTCCCGGTCGCGGATGAACGAATACGCCGCCGAAACCTTTGTCTTTCAAATCGGTCATGGTACGATCGATCAATTCGCGGGTGATGGTCGTATTCCACACATACAACGGCGCACTGCCGTATTCTTTGGCAGGTGCGGAAAATTCTTTGCGCAAGGCTTCGAAATTGTTGATGCAATTGTCGCCTTCGCATTTTTTATCTTCGCTTTTGCACGACATCATCATCGATAAGCCTACAAAAAACGGAATAAAGAAAGTTTTCATCATAATTTACGATATTCAGGAGAAATTATTGACAAACAAAAAATTACACTACATCCGGCTTTGCCCGACTTTAAACTTTAAACCTCAAACTTTAAACTCTTTAATTTCCCAATTCCGAAATAAATTTCACGCGCATCAGGCGAATGTCTTCTTCCGAGAAATCGTCTTCGCCCAACACTTTCAAGGCATCCGCGATCGATTCGGTTTCGGCGTCTTCCTTGAAATAGGCGTATATTTCGTCGCGGCGTTCCTCGTCCAGCACCCGATTGATGTAATAATCCAAATTCAGCTTGGTGCCCGAGTTGACAATGGCTTCTATTTCGGTAAGCAATTCGGGAATATCCAGATTTTTGGCTTCGCAAATATCTTCAAGGGCTATTTGCCGGTCAATGGCTTGGATGATATAAACTTTCAAGCCCGATTTGTTGACAACCGACTTGACGACCATATCCTGCGGACGAATAATTTCTTTTTCCTCCACGTATGATTTGATGACATCCACAAATTCTTTTCCGTAGCGCTGTGCTTTACCTGCACCCACTCCCGCAATGTTTTGCATTTCGTTCATGTTGATCGGGTATTGAATACACATGTCTTCGAGCGAAGTGTCCTGAAAAATGACGAACGGCGGAAGATTTTTCTGTTTGGATATTTTCTTGCGCAGATCCTTCAATATTTCGAACAACTCGTCGTCGACCGTGCTGCTTTTGCCGGCCAAGTTCACCACCGCATCCTCGTCTTCTTCGCCGTATTCGTGGTCTTGCGACAGCATGACGGAATACGGCTCGTCCAAGAATTCGTGTCCCTTGGGAGTGACTTTCAGCAATCCGTAATTTTCTATTTCTTTCTGCAACAGTCCGGCTACCAAAGCCTGACGGATCACCATATTCCAGAAACGGGCATCCTTCTCGTCGCCGGTGCCGAACATTTCCAACTTATGGTGCTTGTAGCTCTTGATGGCGCTGTCGGCATTTCCCGTAAGGAAATTGGCCACGTGTTCGCCTTTGAATTTTTCTTGCAATTCGAGAACGGCGCCCAGCAAGGTGATCAAATATTGCTCGCCTTCGAACTGAGTTTTCGGATGGCGGCAATTGTCGCAAGTCTCGCAATTTTCTTCGGTATAAGTTTCGCCGAAATAATGCAGCAGGAGCTTGCGGCGACAAAGCGCCGATTCGGCATAAGCCACCGTTTCGAGCAAAAGCTGCTTGCCGATTTCCTGTTCGGCAACAGGTTTGCCCTGCATGAATTTTTCGAGTTTCTGAATGTCCTTGTAACTGTAAAAAGCGATACAGTTGCCTTCGCCGTTGTCGCGGCCCGCGCGGCCCGTTTCCTGATAATAGCCTTCCAAACTTTTCGGAATGTCGTAATGGATCACGTAACGCACGTCGGGCTTGTCGATGCCCATCCCGAAAGCGATGGTCGCCACAATCACGTCGGCTTCTTCCATCAGGAACTTGTCCTGATTTCCCGATCGGGTGGCGGCATCCATTCCCGCATGATACGGCAACGCCTTGATTCCGTTGACCACCAGTTGTTCGGCCAACTCTTCCACTTTCTTGCGGCTCAGGCAATAAATAATACCCGACTTGCCGGCATTATTTTTAATGTATTTGATGATTTCCTTTTCGGCATTGATCTTGGGCCGCACTTCGTAATACAGGTTCGGCCGGTTGAATGATGCCTTGAAAACCTGTGCGTCGAGCATTCCGAGATTTTTCTGGATGTCGTGCTGCACTTTCGGCGTAGCCGTTGCGGTAAGCGCCATGATGGGCGCATCGCCTATTTCGGTAATGATGGGCCGTATGCGCCGATATTCGGGGCGGAAATCGTGTCCCCATTCTGAAATGCAGTGCGCTTCGTCGATTGCGTAAAACGAGATGGTCAGTTGCTTGAGAAACTGCACGTTTTCTTCTTTGGTCAACGATTCGGGCGCTACGTACAGCAACTTGGTTTTTCCGCTCAATATGTCTTCTTTCACTTTGGTGATCTGCGCCTTGTTAAGCGAAGAGTTCATGAAATGAGCCACTCCGTCTTCCGACATAAAGTTTCGCATGGTGTCCACTTGATTTTTCATCAAAGCGATGAGCGGCGAGATAATGATAGCCGTTCCGGGTAACATCAATGCGGGCAGTTGGTAGCAAAGCGATTTGCCGCCGCCGGTGGGCATTAAAACAAAAGTGTTCTTTCCGTCAAGAACATGACGAATAATCTCCTTCTGATTGCCTTTGAAGGTTGAAAAACCAAAGTATTTCTTGAGGTTTTCGGTTATTGATGCGTGTGTGTCTTTCGCCATTTATTACTTCAATTCGATAAAAAAATAATTACTTTTGCAAGCTAAAATTACAATAAAAAACAATGCCGGCAAAATATATTTGACAAAAGTGTCATTCCTTTGTGAAATAATAAAATGCTTTGACGACTTGCCCTTTTCGGGTCGCAAATCTATAACATTTTAATGATTTACAATAAGGCAAATTGACGAACGGTGTTATTTTTTCAAAAGTAATTTTTCGAAGATCATCAATATCATATTTACGTATCAATTTTTGAAATAGAGGCATGGCAAAAAAAATAAACACAGGGGAAATGTCGTTTTTGGAACATTTGGAGGAACTTCGTTGGCACATTGTGCGTTCGGCAATTGCTATCGTGGTTCTTGCGGCGACAGCGTTCATTTTCAGCCGTTTTATATTCGATCAGATCATACTTGCCCCCAAGAATCCCGATTTTTTCACTAATCGTGCACTGTGCAAATTTGCTGAAATTGTTAACACGCCGTCTTTGTGTATCAATGAAAAACATCTTGAAATACAAAGCATTAAAATGGCGGGGCAATTCTCCTCCGACATCATGATCTCGTTGATTGTCGGCCTGATTCTTGCTTTTCCCGTCGTTGCATGGGAAATGTGGCGTTTCATAGCGCCCGCCTTGTACGAAAAGGAACGAAAGCATGCCCGCGGTTCGGTGGTCGCCGTGTCGTTTCTTTTCCTTTTGGGCGCGGCTTTCGGATATTATTTGATTGTTCCGCTGTCCGTTCATTTCCTCGGCGGCTACAACGTCAGCGAGGAAGTGATCAACCGGATAGACCTCAATTCGTACGTTTCGACGGTTGCGTACATTCCCTTGGCCACCGGCGTGATCTTCGAATTGCCTGTTCTGATGATTTTCCTCACCAAAGTGGGAATCGTGAATCCGT
The DNA here is from genome assembly GCA_031547815.1 of Bacteroidales bacterium. Classification (GTDB taxonomy): domain Bacteria; phylum Bacteroidota; class Bacteroidia; order Bacteroidales; family UBA4181; genus JAIRLS01. Next base: position 6,061 of record JAVBRP010000050.1, read on the forward strand.
CGTTTTTGATAAAATACCGGAAACATGCGTATATCGTCCTGCTGATACTGTCCGCCATTATCACGCCACCCGACGTTTTCAGCCAGATATTGGTCGTGTTGCCGTTGGGATTGCTGTATGAAGTGAGCATCATGCTGACCAAACGGACGGCCAAGAAGCACCGGCAAACCATTGCCGAAGCGGAGGCGGAAGCAGGCGATTAGTAAAAATTCTAAAAATTCGGATCGAAATGAATGGAAAATGGGAATATAAAATCGTGTATATCAACGCTACGCAACGAAATCATTCGGGTTTGCCCGACGATATCAACGAGCGGTTCGATGAATGGGGCAACGACGGTTGGGAATTGGTCAGAGTGGAGCCCAAAATAACGTGCGGCTTTTGGGGATTCGGCAGTTTTACCGAAGGATACGTGGCTTTTTTCAAAAAACCGAAATCGTAGAACGGCATGAAAATTTCTTTGGAGCTTGTGCCTCGCGACGAGCTGTATATCAGGGAGCAAACGGCTTTAGTGGAGCGGGAAATTCCGCAAATATCGGCATTCAACTTTCCCGATCTGCTGCGCTTCGACATTCGTTCGTGGGAAGCCTGCCGCATGGCCGATTGCACGCGGTTGGAAATGATTGCCCACTTGCGCGCTATCGATTTCGACATGCATCGACCTTTTCCGTTGACGGAGTTTTTGCGCGAGAACAATATTCGAAAGATATTGGTGATAGAAGGGGATAAGCCGCAGGACATGAAACACGCGATTTATCCGACTTCGAGCATCGACTTTATCCGAAAGTTGAGAGA
>JAVBRP010000317.1:0-4237 GCA_031547815.1 Bacteroidales bacterium
TGCCGACACAGGAGCCGAGCATTACAACTATCATCAACAATACGAGATGTTTGACAGGTAACAATTTCATACGCTTAACATTTTAATGATTAGTGAATTAATTTTTATGATTTTTATCTTTATACTGCAATTTAGAATGATGATTTTTATTTACTTAACACCCCTAAATCCCCTAAAGGGGACTTGCGCAAAGCACGGTAACCGAAACTCCCCTTTAGGGGTCGGGGGTGAAATAACTTGATAAAATCCTTAACTAAATGATATTGAATTTTGAACCTTGAACTTCAAACTTTACCGGTTTGTTATTTTATCGTATTTCGAAATATTTGCCGGGTCTATTTCTTTTAATATTTTGACCACCCGCGTTTTTTCTTCGGGAGGCGAGCTGCCGAAAAGTTCGACCCATTCGTTCGACTTGGCATCGAAGACGATTTGCAGCAAAAACAGATACGGATCGGGTTTGCGGCGATACACATCCTGCAAAAGTTTCAGATAATCGGCAATATCGCTGCGCGCTTCGGTCGGTCGGTCGCTCATTCGGTCCAATCCCAAACGGTGGTATTTGTATATGAACTCGCGAACGCCGCGGTAACGATCGTCCAACAAATTCTGAACCAACCAATAGCGGTTGCGGAAATTTCCTTCGTAGGCTTTCCATCCTCTTTCGCTTGTTTTTTGGGCATTGGTGACAATCGTTTCCGCTTTTTGAAAGAATTGCGTTCCGCCGTTCAGCGAAAACGAGTCGTAATCCAAACCCAAAATAATGTATACATAAAACGCTATGGTGGACGTAAGGTTCGACATGAAAGTTACATCGCTGAATTCCAACGGTTCGCCTTCCACGTAAGTGAACTTCAAATCTTTATCCTGGAAATTGATTAACGTAGTGTTGTACACCGAGTTGAACACGGGACGGCGCGATTGCACCTGTATGGTTCCCGTGAATTCGTTTCCTGCCAAACCGGTAATATTCAGCAACATGTTGCATTCGATGCGTTCTTCGGAAGTAAATGCATTGTTGGTCCAAATGCGTGCGTTCACAAATTCGTAAAGCGCCGTTTGCAATGCTTCCGTTACGCTTCGGTTGGAGCCCTGTATTTGCGTGGTAACCAACTGTATGTTGCAACGCAGTTCCTGCGCCTCGGCCGCGGCGACGGTGAATGCAAATATGCAACACAGGGCGATATGTCGGATCTTATTTCGCATGGCGCCAATAATCAACCAATTTATCGACAATATCTTTCGCCGCTTCGGTCTTCGATTTCAATTCGAAATGCCGAACTTGCTTTTCGGCATCGATGATCGATATTTTGTTGGTGTCGTAGCCGAATCCCGCGCCTTCGTCGTTCATAGAATTCAGCACGATGAAATCGAAATTTTTCTTCGCCAGTTTCACCGTTGCGTTTTCCGTTTCGTTATGCGTTTCCAGAGCAAAGCCCGCCAAAATCTGCCCGGGTCGTTTCATTTTTCCCGCTTCGGCGGCAATGTCGGGCGTGGGGACAAGCTGCAACGTGTAGCTTTGCTTCTCCTTTATTTTTTGCGGTTGCGTTTCGGCAGGCGTAAAATCGGCTACGGCCGCAGCCATGATGGCGGCATCCGCCGAAGGAAATTGCGCGACAACCGCATGATACATTTCTTGCGCGGTTTGCACGTCAATCCGTCGAATGGACGGATGTTTCGGCGTCAACTCGACCGGGCCGCTCACCAAAACAACTTCGGCGCCGCGTTGCGCCAATTCTTCCGCCACAGCGTAACCCATCTTTCCCGACGAATAATTGCCTATGAAACGCACGGGATCGATCGGCTCGTAAGTGGGGCCGGCGGTAACCAAGACCTTTTTGCCCCGGCAATCGCCGGGTGTAAGCGCATCGGCGACAAAACGAACAATGGCTTCGGGTTCTTCCATGCGTCCTTTTCCGGACAATCCGCTGGCCAACTCGCCCGCGGGCGGTTCGATGACGTGAACGCCTCGGCTTTGAAGCGTCCGAATATTTTGATCGACAGCGGGGTGCCGAAACATATCCAAATCCATCGCGGGCGCAATGAAAACGGGACAACGCGCCGACAGATAAGTGGTGAGCAAAAGGTTATCGGCAATTCCGTTTGCCATTTTGGCAAGCGTGTTGGCCGTTGCGGGCGATATCAACAACGCATCCGCCCAAAGTCCCATGTCCACATGGCTGTTCCACGAACCGTTTTCGGGATCAAAAAAATCGACCGCTATCGGATTTCTCGAAAGGGTGGCCATGGTAAGGGGGGAAATGAATTCCTTGGCCAAGGGCGTCATGATTACTTTCACTTCCGCACCTTCCTTCACCAATAAACGAACAAGCATAGCTGCTTTGTATGCCGCTATGCTTCCCGTAATACCTACAATGATATGTTTTCCCCCGAGCGTCATTTATTTGCCGGACTCGGTGCCGTTTACCGGATTCCGGTAATAAACCTCGTCGTCCAAAAATTCCTGCAAGGCGACTAACGACGGTTTGGGCAACTTTTCGTAAAATTTGGAAATCTCTATTTGCTCCCTGTTTTCGAACACTTCTTCCAAATTGTCGGTATAGCTCGAAAACTCTTCCAATTTACGATTCAATTCCTGCTTGATCTCAACGCTGATCTGATTGGCGCGCTTGGCGACAATGACAACCGATTCGTAAATGTTACCCGTGGGAGCATACAATGTATCCAAATCGCGGGTGATGGTGGTAAGGGGCGCTCTTGATTTTTTGAAATCCATTTATTTTAATTTTAAATTTTTGATTTTCGATTTTAAATTTTTGATTCAATGTTGTTTATTTATCACTCTCATTTTGTTTTACCCCTAAATGACTTCGTCGAGCTTGCCCGTTGACTTCGTCGACCTCCGGTTCAGGGCTGCGGTTCCCCTAAAGGGGACTTTCGCAAAGCGCTGTATACCGAAACTCCCCTTTAGGGGTCGGGGGTAAAACATTTTGATAGAATCTTTAAATAATAAACGACATCAATTTTTATTCCGGTTTTGATTTTTGATTGGCTTGATTTTTCATAATCAATAATTGAAAATCAAAAATCAAAAATGTTTACTCTTCTTCCTCGACGCCTCCGGCTTTCAGGAAGCGATCGGCTCTGTCGTACATTTGTTGCGCATCTTTGGCGTATGAACTTTTCGGAAACTCGCCGACGAAAGAATAATATTCATCCACCGTCGATTGAAACCGTTCTCTTTTCTTGGCCGGTACACTGTTTTCGGCCAACAGGTAATTCGATTTCAACAACAAATACATCAACTCTTCCCGATGCTTGGTTTCGGGATAATCGCCTAAGCTGTTGTTCAATGCAATGATGGATGCTTTATATTGGTTGAGGTTGGAATACAATTTGGCCGTCAGATACGACTTATCGACCAATTTGTCTTTCATTTCCCCCATGTATTGCTCGCTTTCGCCGGCCCGGTTGGAATCGGGATGGCGCGTCAAAAACATTTGAAAAGTCTCGATGGCCATAAATGTATTTGTCTGATCCAACTCCGGCCGAGGACTTTGCATGTAATAACAATACCCGGTGAGAAATTCGCATTCTTCGGCAAAAGGCGATTGTCTCTGCTCTTTGTAATGATTGCTGAAATAGTGCGAGGCCATCATGTAATCCTTTTGCTTGAAATAGCTCATCGCCTGATAGTATGCCACCGTGTCGGATTTGTTGGTACCGCGATACACACTGATAATATCGTCGAAAAGCTGACCCGCCTTCACGTAATCGCCTTTATCGTAATACTCGAATGCTTTACGGTACTTCAATGGATAATCGGTGCTCTTGCGCAATTTCTCGTACTGGCTGCAAGACGCAAACATTATCATGGTGATTATGAGACAGAAAAAAGACCTCTTCATTATCCGGTAAATTATCGGGCAAAAGTATAAAAAAATGCGTTATGATGTGACAAGCAGATCAAAGTTTCTTGATTCACTTATCCGTAACCTTATCATTACAGGCAATGACCATAACGGAAATTCGAAAATTATAGTATCCGCCGGAGCAATTTTCGTGCAGTTTTTTCTTAGGAATTAAGACAAAATAATTCACTCACTTGACAGGATTAACAGGATTTACAAGATGTAAAATCCTGTTAATCTTGTTAATCCTGTCTAAAAAAGATGAGAGTTTTATTTTATCATTGTCCCTAATCATTCAATCGGAATTCGAAGAATTTCCTTTTCGATATGTTTCGAGAAATCGTTCGCATTCATACCTTTTGCCT
>JAVBRP010000126.1:0-14634 GCA_031547815.1 Bacteroidales bacterium
ATCGATTCCTGCCAGAAGATCGGGAATCGTTTTTCGACGTTCGGCTTGTCGGTCTTTGCGTCCGGCAACATAAAAACAGGAATCGACCAACACAACCGAATCCTGCAAAGGCGTCACGCCATGCGCGGCCAAATAGTCGAATGCGATACGTACCGCGTCTTTTTCCTCCCGTTCGCCGATGTATTCGTGGTTTCCGCTGACAACAAACGCGCCGTATTTGCTTTTCAGGCGTTCGAATTCCACGCCCGCACCTTCTTCGATCACCGGTTCGGGAGCGCCGTCGAACGTATCGCCCGCCAATAAAATAATGTCGGCGTTTTGTTCGTTGAGTGCATCCACCACGCGGCTCAGAAACTTACGCCCGTTGATGTGGCCCAAATGAATGTCGCTGACCATCGCCACGCGCAGTCCGTCCAAATGCCCCGCCCGCTTGGCGACGGGTATTTCCAATCGGGAAACGCGCGGATGATGCGCATTTCGATAACCGAAGCCCGAAATAAGCACAAGTATCAGGCAAACTGCGCCGAACAACACAATTTTGGCAAGCGGATAATTCCGATAAATGAAGTCGGGCCTGATGCTGCCCGCCCAACCGATGATGCGTGCAATGTCGATAACAAGCAGCATAAGAAAGCCGTACAGCATGACGGCCACCCAAAGCGAGCCTGCGAGAAAGAAAAAGTCGAACACGGCGCCCGAAATGCCTTTTATCCGAAGAACCTGAGTGGTGATGAACGACAGTGCAAGTATCCAAAACCCTGCGGCGAACCATACGCGATGCCGTCCCGCAATTTCGAACGCCTGCCACCCGCGGACGAACAGATAAACGTTGCCGATGAGGTAAATGCCGAGTGCGACAAGGAAAAACATAAGAAAAGAAGCCTTCATGATGAAATATTTTGGTTTTTCCTCACGAATTTCATGCCGGAAAGACCGGCAAGTCTGTTAATAAATTATAATCGATGTTTTTAACGTCGGGAGGAAGAATCGCCGGCTTATTTCGCAATACGCTCCATGTCGCTGATATTGTTCAGAATAGCATAAACCGCCAATCCCGACAAGGAGCGAATACCCGTTTTCTCGATAATGTTTTTGCGATGCGCAATCACCGTGTGTGTGCTGATTACCAGCTTATCGGCTGTTTCTTTATTCGAAAAACCTTGCAACAACAGCCTCAAAACGTCTTTTTCGCGAACGGTCAAACCGTGATTTTTTGCCGCTTCGCCGTTTTGTTGATGCAGATGCCGTAATTTGCTCGAAATAAGCTCTTCCGAATCGGTAATATAAATAGTCTCGTCAAACAGGCCGAGCGTTTCCCTGTCGCAAAATTGATAAATAATCCCGACAACAATCAAATTCTTGCCGTCCCGGTATTTCGCTTTCAGCTTCTTAATCTCGCTTTTCTTGCAAAATTCGGGATTGACGATCAACAGATCCGGCTCCGTATCCTTAAACGCAAAACGCCATTCGTCGAGGCTTTCCAAGATTCCGATTCGTTGGCATATATTGTTTTCGCGCAGCAAAGACGCTACTCCTTCCCTGATGATGCGCGATCTGTCTGCAATAACGATAAGTTTGTACATGTTAAATGTCGGTTATATCGGGTTATTTTCCGTGACGTTCCTTCTTTTCCACCTTTTTCACCGACGGCGCCAACACTTGGTCTTCAAGTTTGGTATGAAAGTAAAGTTGTTTCTCGAAATCGAACAAATACCGAAGAATCTGTTTCCGATATTCGGAATCCGACTCCTCGGGAATATACTTGATGAGAATATTTTTCAGATCGAACAACTTTTGCTCGATATCCGTATGGTTTTTTTCGAATTCGTGAATCGCAAACCCGCTTGTTTGCCTGTTTTCGAGAATGGCTTTGATGTACGGAAACACCGTAATGTCTTCATATTCGAAATGATCGTACACTTCTTTGATATATCCGTCGAAAAAAGAAATCAGCACTTTACCTTGTTTCGGAGAAACCTCTTCTGCAAATAACGCTATCAATTTCTTCAATTCGGGTATTTGCTTCTGTTTGAAATCGTTGTGCGAATTTTTTAAAAAGACGAGTAAATCGCCCAATGCTTCTTTTTTGATGATTTTTTCGGGCGACAACCGATTGCAATAAGTATGAATGATTACCATAAAAGCCTCAAAATTAATTCGATACCTGTCAGTAATCTCTTTAAGATTTTCTTCCCCGAACCCCAGCGTAATATTCAAATGATCCAACGCATCGAGAAGATCGGGATATTCGAGAATCAATTCCGCCAATTTGGTATCGTAGCCGATAATCAATTCGATCTTATACATGAAACGTGACTTTTAATGAACAAAATAAAAAACTCGTCGAAAAACACTTGATTTTCAACGAGTTTTTGCATTTCATGCGGAATTACTTTTTGCCTTGGTTGGCTACGGCGTTCATCTTTTTGCTGATCTCGTCCGGATCGCCCAGAAAATAATCTTTCACCAAAGTCATCGAATCGCCGAATTCGAAAACGTAAGGAACGGCTGTCGGCAGGTTCAGGCTGATGATATCGCTGTTCGATATGTTTTTCAGGTATTTGATGATGCCGCGCAGGCTGTTTCCGTGGGCAGCCACAACAATTTGATCATATTGCTTCAGCGACGGGAAAATGGTTTCCTGCCAGTAAGGAACGATACGATTGACGGTATCCAGAAGCGATTCGGTCAAAGGAATTTCGGTATCCGACAGTTCGTTGTAACGAATATCTTTGCGCGGGCTGCGCGGATCGTCCATCGCCAAAGGATCGGGAGCGATATCGTAGCTTCTGCGCCATACAAGCACTTGCTCGTCACCGTATTTTGCGGCGGTTTCGGCTTTATTCAAACCCTGCAACATGCCGTAATGCTTCTCGTTCAGTCTCCACGATTTTTCAACCGGAATCCAATCCAGATCCATCACGTCCAACACTTGATTCAAGGTTTTTACCGCGCGTTTGAGATAAGAAGTAAAAGCTTTTTGGAAAACAAACCCGTTTTCTTTCAATATTTTCCCCGCCGAAACGGCTTCCTGCACACCGGTAGCCGACAAATCGACATCGGTCCATCCCGTGAATCTGTTTTCCTTGTTCCAAGTACTTTCTCCATGACGGAGCAAAACGACTTTTTTCATTTTAACTTATTGATTAATTTAATATTATATTTCAAAAATAAGATTCAAAGAAACGAAAAAAAATCGGGTGAAAAAAGAAATTCGTATTTTTATACGATTTTTGCCCGATCAAAAACCGAATCATCATAAAACATCAATAATTATGTCAGGACATAGTAAATGGTCGACAATCAAGAGGAAAAAGGGAGCAGCCGACCAAAAACGATCTAAAATTTTCTCCCGCATCATCAAAGAAATCAGCGTAGCCGTGAAAGAAGGCGGTTCCGATCCCGACGGCAACGCCCGTCTGCGTATGGCGCTCAACAACGCGAAAGGAGCCAACATGCCCAAGGATAATATTGTGCGTGCCATGAACAAAGCCAAAGATACCGACGCTTTGCAGGAAATTACCTACGAAGGCTACGCTCCGAGCGGTATTGCTATCTTTATCGAATGTATGACCGACAACCCGCAACGCTCGTTAGGAAATATTCGGGCGATATTCAACAAGCGCGGCGGAAATTTGGGAACCAACGGGTCGGTGGCCTTCATGTTCGATCGTAAAGGCATCATTACCATACCGAAAGGTACTTTCGATGCGGATGAACTTCAGTTGGAAATCATTGACGCCGGAGTGGACGATTTTGAGGAGCAAGATGATGTATTTGTGATCACTACGCCGCTCGAAGGATTCGCTCCCGTGCAAAAAAAACTCGAAGAATTGGGAATTGAAGCTCAAAATGCTGAATTACAAAGAATTCCCGTCGAAACAAAAACATTGGATACCGAAAGCGGAATCAAGGTTTTAAAAATAGTAGAATTGTTTGAAGACGACGACGATGTTCAAAATGTTTTTCATAATTTGGAGGTAACCGATGAAATGATCGAAAAAATGGATTTTTGAAATCGAAGTATAGCGCGGTGTTTATGAAATTTTGTAAAAAAATATAACATATTTTGCATTTTTTCGCTCCAAAAAGAAAACTTATCCGAAAATAATACGTATATTTATGCGGTGAATTTATCAAAGTGTTTAATCTCAAAAATCTGAGTTATGAGGACAGCAGATTATGGTCTTGGCAACGGTTTGAGGCAAAAACTCACCAATGCAAAAGGCAGAGTCTCGACTCAGTTCATGAGTGGAGACGGACAAAAAAAAGAGAATCTTTCCAAAAAGAGGGCCATCGAAGAAAGTGTAAAAATGGAAGGATATGAAGTAATCTTCAAAAAGAGGGCCGCAGCGCGCAACGAAACGCAACAACCGATGAACGGTTACAGTGAGTTTTGGATCGGTTAAAACCGAATCATTGCCGGGAAAGCAGGTTTCCGGTTTTTTCAAAATGTTTACGGAATAAGTCGAAAAAGATGAATCCGAGACAGGTCAACAACGAGTTTAAAGCAAGAGGTGTAATGAGCAATCACACACCTCTTGTTTATTTTTATCGGTAAAGATTATTATACGAAACAAAAATTTCAACAATGTAAAATACATGCAGCCAAACGTTTGCGAGTACACTTTACGGAAATGCATTGTTTCTGTTAATAATAATGGAATTTTTTTTATCCGATTTCCGAATAAATGTGTACTTTTGCAACACTTTTTACGGAAAAGTTCGATTTGGATGAGGTTTAAAACGGCAAACATTCGTAACTTGGCGCGTAAATCGGGGTAAAAAGATTTCGACTTCTTTGTTTTACGAGGAAAGCTATTTTACGATGTTACCGATTGGGAAGTGTGGAGAATTGTATGAAAATAAGACATATAAAATATCAACGGATGTTTGTTAATAATTGGTCGCATGCGGCGTGAAATGTTTCTTACGGAATCGTCACCGGAAAACGGTACAGGCGAAATACCGGTCGAGACATTCTTGTTGGCCAACGGAATCCGATTGGTGCATCGAAGAATAGAATCTCCGGTGGCATACTGTGCCCTGATGATCAATGCCGGATCGCGCGACGAGCTGGCGGACGAATACGGTGTGGCGCATTTGGCGGAGCATCTTCTTTTTAAAGAAACCCGAAAGCGTAAAACGCATCATATTCTCGGGCGCATGGAAAACGTCGGAGGCGAATTGAATGCGTATACCGCGAAGGAGGAAACCTGCATTCATGCCGCATTCTTGTGCGAACATTATGCCCGGACGCTGGAATTGTTCAGCGACATCGTGTTCAATTGTAAAATTACCGATAAAACGCTCGAACTCGAAAAAAATGTTATTATCGATGAAATAAAATCGTCGCAAGAAAATCCTTCCGAGTTGATTTTCGACGAGTTCGACGAACTGTTGTTCCCGGGCCATCCGTTGGGACGCAACACGTTGGGAACAATTCGTTCCGTGAACAAGTTGGATACAGCGGCTGTTGAACGGTTCATTCACCGACAATACCGTACCGATCGGATGGTGCTGACGTCGGTAGGAAAAATTTCGTTGCACCGATTGATTATTTATGCCGAGAAATACTTCGGCGGAGTGTCGTCCCGATCGGAGAACCAAGCCCAAAGGCAAGTTCCGCCGACGTACATCGCTTTTAATCGGCAAATTCACAAAAAAAATCATCAAGCGCATTGCGTTATGGGCGCCGCATGCGACGCAACCGATAAAGAATTGCGTTTGATGACGGCAATGCTGGCGAATTTGTTGGGCGGACCCGGGATGACCGGTCGCCTGAACATGTCGTTGCGCGAACGCAACGGTTGGGTATATCACGTTGAAGCATCGTACACGCCTTATTCGGATGTGGGCGTTTTCAATATTTATTTCGGTACCGATAAAAACAATCTTGAGAAATGCATCAAGCAAATCGAAAAAGAATTGTTCGATCTCAAAGAAAAACCTTTGACGGGTTTGCAACTGAAAAAGCTGCAACAACAAGTCATCGGGCAGTTGGCCATCGCTTCGGATAACAATGACGCTCAAATGTTATCGGCAGGAAAAAATATGTTAATGTTTGATAAAGTGGATTCTTTGCATGATATTTGCGTGCAAATTAATGAAATAAAATCTGAACACCTTTGCGAAGTGTCTCGCCAAGTGTTTGGTAATCTGAGTTCTTTAATATATTTGTGAAAAATGATCGAAAATCGAGCGGATCAATACATACTCGATCATTTGGCGCCGGAAAGTGAAATATTGAGCGAAATATATCGCCACACGCATGTGAATGTTCTTTACCCCGGAATGATTTCGGGGCATGAACAAGGGCGATTGCTCGCAATGATCAGTCGAATGGTGCAACCGGATCAAATCCTCGAAATAGGAACCTTTACCGGTTATTCGGCGATCTGTTTGTCCGAAGGCTTGCGGCCGGAAGGTCGCTTGCATACCATCGAGCAGAATGACGAAATTGCGGATACGGCAGCCGCGTTTTTCGAAAAAGCGGGCTTGGCGGATAAAATAACCCTGCATGTCGGCGATGCACTCGAAATTATCCCCGCGCTCGACATCCGATTCGATCTCGTTTTTATCGATGCGGCCAAAAAACAGTATTCGGACTATTATTCGGCGGTATTCGATAAAGTAAAATCGGGCGGATACATTTTGGCAGATAATATTTTATGGTACGGTAAAGTTTTTAATCCGGATTTTAAGGACGAAACCACCGATAAATTGCGGGAATTTAATAATTTTGTCGGCCAAGATACACGTGTTGAAAAGGCAATCGTAAAAAATCGTGACGGGTTGTTTATTTTAAGGAAGAAATAATGAACATTTTTAGCGATAGCCTGTTTTATAATAAATTAGTTAAATTAAACATAAAAAAGTTGTTAAAACATAGTGTTGACGGATCAAGTGAAAGTTTTATTCTATGTAAGTATAATTAAATCAAATCAATTCAATAACCTCTAATACCAAAGATGTCATGCCTACTTATTCCATTAAAGACCTTGAAAACCTGACCGGTATTCAAGCGCATACGATAAGGATCTGGGAACAAAGATATAATCTGTTAAGCCCGGAAAGAACGCCAACCAACATTCGGATATACTCCGATAAGGATTTGCGTAAACTTCTCAGTGTGGCTTTATTGAACAATAATGGTCTGAAAATTTCAAAAATAGCCAATTTGTCCGATATCGAAATCGCGGAAGCGGTGCTCCAATTGTCGGAAGGCGACGATTCGAATTTGGAAAGCCAGATTGAAAGCCTCAAGTTGATCATGGTCGACATGAACGAAGCCAAATTCGAAAAGATGTTTGCTCACCTTGTGCTGCAAATGGGTTTCGAAGAAGCCATCATGAATATCTTCATTCCGTTCTTCAAGAAATTGGCTTATTTGTGGCAAACCGATTCGGTAACCGTTGCGCAAATAAATTTTATTTCGGCCCTGTATAAACAAAAATTGTATGTCGCTATCGACGGCTTGCCGCCGACGGAAAAACCCAAAAGCAAGAAGATCATTCTATTCCTGCCCAAATCCGAATGGTTGGACAACGGATTGATTTTCTGCAATTATTTGGCGAAAAAGCGCGGTTTCCAAACCCTGTATCTGGGCGCTTCGTTCCCGGTTGAAGAATTGCCCGATATTTTGCAAAAGAACCCGAACAACGTCATGCTTTCGGTGGCCACTTTGTCGCATATCGATTTGACGGCTTATTACAGCAAAATATTGGCTGTATGCAATGAAGATCAAAGATTGTTGTTGACGGGAAATCAATCGGGTACGGTTAAATTAAACGACGGCCGGTTGACAATCTTTCAAGATATCAAAGAATTCAAAGACTTCTTGGAGCAACAATCGTAAAACGATCGAGTATACGAAACAATAGTTTCGGCAATCGAAAAACCGGCAAGTCTTTGAACCTGCCGGTTTTTTTGTGATAATTTATGTATAGAGCCTCGCAAAGATCATCTTCGCCGAAAGCGCAACCCTTCGCGTCTTTACGTGAGATAAAAATCATACAGAATAAAGACGCAAAACATAAAATCATCTCATGCAAGGTGTAGCAATTATTTATATCTTTGCAAACTTTTAGAAAAGGAAATAAACATGATAAAAATCACTTTTCCCGACGGAAACGTCAAGGAATACGATAAAGGGATCACTGCATTGGCGATCGCACAATCTATCAGTCACCGGTTGGCCGAAGATGTTTTGGCCGCAAGCGTCAACGGGCAAACCGTCGATTTGACGCGCCCCATCGACGAGGATGCCGCTTTAAAGCTTTATAAATGGGACGACACCGAAGGCAAGCATGCTTTTTGGCATTCGTCGTCGCACTTGATGGCCGAAGCCATCGAAGCGCTTTATCCCGGCACGAAATTCGGCATCGGCCCGGCTATCGAAAACGGTTTTTATTACGATATCGATTTGGGCGACGGCCGTTATTTGACGGACGCCGATCTTCCCAAAATAGAGCAGAAAATGCTGGAATTGGCGCGCAGCAAGGAAACGTATAAACGTCGCGATGTGTCCAAAACGGAAGCATTGGATTATTTTTCGAAAAAAGGCGACGAATATAAAATTGAATTGATTACCGATTTGACCGACGGTACGATTTCGTTCTACAATCAAGGGAATTTTACCGATTTGTGCCGCGGGCCGCATTTGCCCGACACCGCGCAGATAAAGGCTGTTAAGTTGCTGAGCATTGCGGGCGCTTACTGGCGCGGCGACGAAAAACGTAAACAGCTTACCCGCGTATACGGTATCACGTTCCCGAAGCAGAAGATGCTGGACGATTACCTGAAAATGCTCGAAGAAGCCAAGTTGCGCGATCACCGTAAGTTGGGCCGCGAGTTGGAATTGTTCATGTTTTCGCAAAACGTGGGGCAGGGTTTGCCGATGTGGTTGCCCAAAGGCGCCAAACTGCGCGAACGGCTCGAAAATTTTCTCAAAAGGGTACAGAAGGAATACGGTTACGAACAAGTGTTGACGCCGCACATCGGGCAAAAGGAGTTGTACGTGACTTCGGGCCATTACGAAAAATACGGCAAGGACAGTTTCCAACCGATCAAAACACCGCAGGAAGGCGAAGAGTTTTTGCTGAAACCGATGAATTGCCCGCATCATTGTGAGATGTACAAGTTCAAACCGCGTTCGTACAAGGATCTTCCGGTGCGTTATGCCGAATTCGGCACGGTTTACCGTTACGAGCAAAGCGGCGAGTTGCATGGTTTGACGCGGGTTCGCGGTTTTACGCAGGACGATGCGCATATTTTCTGCCGTCCCGATCAGTTGAAGGACGAATTCATCAAGGTGATCGAGATTATTTTCCGCATTTTCAAAGCACTTGATTTTCAGGATTTCATCGCGCAAGTTTCCTTACGCGATCCCGGAAACAAGGAAAAATATATCGGCAGCGACGAGAATTGGGAAAAAGCCGAAGCCGCCATTATCGAAGCGGCAGCCGAAAAGGGCCTCAACACGGTGGTGGAACTCGGTGAGGCCGCATTCTACGGGCCGAAGCTCGATTTCATGGTGCGCGACGCCATCGGCCGCAAATGGCAATTGGGAACCATTCAGGTGGACTACAATCTGCCCGAACGTTTCGAATTGGATTACACGGGCGCCGATAATCAAAAGCATCGGCCGGTGATGATTCACCGTGCGCCGTTCGGATCGATGGAGCGATTTGTGGCGGTGTTGCTGGAACACACTGCGGGCAAATTCCCGTTGTGGCTCACTCCCGATCAGGTGGTGGTGATGCCGATCAGCGAAAAATTCAACGATTACGCAAAAAAAGTTGTTGATTATTTAAATAATTGCGATATTCGCACCCTGATTGACGACCGGAACGAAAAGATAGGCAAGAAGATACGCGATAACGAATTAAAGCGTATTCCTTACCTGCTGGTGGTCGGCGAGAAAGAAGAAGAAACACAAAGTGTTTCTGTTCGTAAACAAGGCGAAGGCGATAAGGGCGCCATGCCGTTGAAGGAGTTTGCCGATATGATGCAAGAAGAAGTAAATCGACAGATGAATTCATTATAAAATATTTTAAGTCAATTGGTTAAAAATATTTATTTCTATACAATCAAGATCAGTATTAACCCTGCTAAATTTTAGATGGCATATCAACAAACCAAACCTCAAAAATCGGCGACACCCGAATTGAAGATTAATCGCGAGATACGCGCGAAAACCGTTCGAGTGGTCGGCGACAACATTGAAAATCCCAATCAGGTGATTCCCATTGCTACGGCTTTACGAATGGCCGAGGAATTGGAATTGGATTTGGTGGAAATTTCTCCCACGGCCGAACCTCCGGTGTGCAGAATAGTCGATTATCAGAAATTTCTGTATCAGCAAAAAAAGAAGCAGAAAGAGATCAAGGCCAAGACCGTGAAGGTGGTGGTGAAGGAAATCCGGTTCGGACCGAATACCGACGACCACGATTATAATTTTAAGTTGAAGCATGCCCTCAATTTCCTCGAAGAAGGCGCCAAAGTGAAGGCTTTCGTGTTTTTCAAAGGACGTTCGATCATCTATAAAGAGCAGGGCGAAATTCTCCTGTTGCGTTTCGCGCAGGATTTGGAGGAATACGGAAAGGTGGATCAGATGCCGAAACTTGAAGGTAAGCGGATGATCATGTTTCTGTCGCCCAAACCCAAAAAGAAATAATTGAATTCCATATATTGTAAGTAAATCAAAGTAAGCAAATGCCAAAAATGAAAACGAATTCCGGCGCCAAGAAGAGATTCCAGCTCACCGGAACAGGTAAAATCAAACGCAAACACGCTTTCAAAAGTCATATTCTGACCAAGAAAACGACCAAGCAAAAACGCAACCTCACCCATATAGGGCTGGTTGACAAGGCCGACGAGAATAACGTAAAGAAAATGCTCGGGCTTAAATAAATTATTAATTTTTGATTGATGATTTTCGATTGCTCATAAAATCGAAGCGTCGGAAATCAAAAATCAAAAATTGAAAATCAAAAATTAAAAAATAGTAATAACCAAGAGTGAATCAGCAACAAAGAGTCTTTTTAAGAAAGAACGCTGACCATTCGAAAAATTGACATCATGCCAAGATCAGTAAATTCGGTAGCGTCACGCGCACGCCGCAAAAAACTTCTCAAACTCACGCGGGGTAACTTTTTAGCCCGCAAAAATGTGTGGACCGTAGCCAAGAATACTTGGGAAAAGGGCCAACAATATGCTTACCGCGACCGCCGCAACAAAAAACGCGCTTTCCGCGCATTGTGGATTCAGCGTATCAATGCAGCCGTGAGGCCGTTCGATATGTCGTATTCGGAATTCATGGGTAAAATCAACAAGAAAGGAATCGCGCTCAACCGCAAAGTGTTGGCCGACCTCGCGATGAATCATCCCCAAGCGTTCGAAGCCGTAGTAAAAGCAGTCAAATAGATTAAGAACAATTTTTACGATATAATCGGAATCAATTATTACGGAAAGGCAGTCTCTCGAGGCTGCCTTTTTTGATATATAGAGTTTATTGTCACATGGTTGCGTGGATGACAAAATCTGATAACCAAAAGGTCAACTTTATTTTATCATGATAAAATAAAGTTGACCTTTATAAAAGTGAACTTTTGGGATTTTAAAAACAAACATGCGATAAAGATAACCAAAGAATCACTACTTTTGCCTGAACGCAAAATGTTGAATTTTAATTGTTATTGATATGAAAAACTTCTTCGGTTATTTTCTGATGATGGTCGGAACCATGAATGTTGCATTCGGCCAAGCAAATCCCGATATTTTTACGTACAAGATCGGCGCATTCGAGATCAGCCTTCTTTCCGAAGGCCAACAAAGCGGCAAAACAAGCATTCTGCTCGGGGCATCGCCGGAGATGCTGCAAAAGTGTGCGCCCGACGGCACGTTTCCGAATGCCGTCAATGCTTTCTTGCTGCGTACGTCCGATAAAATCATCCTGATAGATGCGGGTTACGGACGAAAACTGTTCGATAACCTGCAATCGCTCGGTGTGACAGCCGATCAAGTGAATGTCGTGCTGATCACGCACATGCACGGCGACCATATCGGCGGCTTGCTGCGCGACGGCAAAGTTGCGTTTCCGGGTGCGGAGGTTTATCTGGCGCAACCGGAGCACGATTATTGGTCCGCGGGCAGCGATGCGAAAGGACAAAATGCGCGTGCGGTGATTGCCGCTTATAAAGACAAACTGCATTTGTTTCAACCGGTTGAACCGGACGCGAAGACGAATAATGTGATTCCTGGAATTCGCGGTATTGCGGCATACGGCCACACGCCCGGACACACATTGTTTTTGGTGGAGTCCGGCAAGGAAAAGATGCTGGTTTGGGCTGATTTGACGCATGCCATGGCCATTCAGATGCCTTATCCGCAGGTGGCGGTGACCTACGATGTCGACCCGAATCAAGCGATCGTGTCGCGTGAAAAGATTCTCCAATACGTGACGAAAAATAAAATTCAGATTGCCGGGATGCACATTGCGTTTCCCGCGATGGGAAAGGTGACGAAAGCAAAAGCGCCGGAAGGTTATGTATTTACGCCTTTTACAAAATAATGCGATGAAAAACGGATTTTTTCCGGTATCGATTTTTTTGATGTTTTTCGTTTCGGTCGGTGTTCGGGCGCAACAAAGCGATGCCGTGCGGGCGATCGAAGCGTTGAAGTTACCGGGGGTGACCGTTACCGTGGCAGAAGATATTCCGGCGGGGGATTTTACGCCTCCGGGCGGTCAGCCGATCAAGAATCTGCCGGCTTTCGTGCGGGTTGCCGCGGTTTCTCGTCCCACACCGAAATCGTATATCCGAATCGAAATATGGTTGCCGAAAGAACGATGGAACGAGCGTTTTGCAGGAACCGGTAACGGCGGCGGCGCGGGATCGATACGTTACGGTTCTTTGGCATCGGGTATTCGCAACGGGTTTGCGGTTGCGAATACCGACATGGGAACATCGCCGCATGTCGACAGTTTGCTCAATAGCCCGGAGCGTTGGGATGATTTCGGGCATCGGGCGACACACGAAATGACGGTTGTCGCGAAAGCGGTGATCGAAAAATATTACCGCAAATCGCCCCGATATTCTTATTTCGTCGGTTGCTCCACCGGCGGCGAACAGGCATTGATGTCGGCGCAGCGCTATCCGGACGATTACGACGGTATTTTGGCCGGAGCGCCCGCCAATAACCGGACGCATCTGCATTCGTTGTTCCTGTGGAACTACAAAGCGGCAAACGAGGCCGATTGTTTCTTTACGAAAGAACAAGTGCAATCGATCACGAATGCCGTGTTGGCCGCCAATGTGGGGAAAGACGGCGGATACCCCGGAGACCGCTTTCTTACCGACCCGCGAATGGCGACATTCAATCCCGATGTGTTGGATACGTGCCTGACCAAAAAAGAATTGGACGTTTTGAAAAAAATGTACGTCGGCCCGGTTAATTCGGCGACGGGCGAGATCATTTATGCGCCCGTCCCGTTCGGAAGCGAAGCGGGCGGCTCGGGGCTTTTTTCGCAACAGCGATCGACCGTTCATCATTATCCGTTTCGGTGGGTGTGGGGCTTGGATTTCGATTATCGCAAGTTCGATTTTGCCGCGGACATGAACAAGGTGGATGCCGTGCTCGGACATGCGCTGAATGCCAACGATCCGAATCTGGAAACCGTAAGAACGTCGGGCAGAAAGATTTTGATGTATACGGGCACATGCGATCCATTGGTGCCGTTTCAGGACGCGCTCAACTATTACGAGCGGGTAGTGGAGGCTCAAGGGAGCTTGAAACGGACGCAGACGTTTTTCCGTTATTTCCTTGTTCCGGGAATGGATCATTGCGGCGGCGGGCCGGGACCGAATGAATTCGGCGACGGAATTTCGGATTTGTCCAAGTCCGCCGAAAGCAATATTTTCGTCGCGTTGGTGAAATGGGTGGAGGAAGGCAAAGCGCCCGACAAAATTATTGCCACCGCGTTCGACGAGAGGGGAGGAGTGCGTATGCGCCGTCCGATCTTTCCTTATCCGAAATTTCCGCACTACACGAGAGGCGATCCCGCGCTGCCGTCGAGCTACCAAGGTGTGGAGCACGAAAGAGGAGTGGTGTCGGTTGCCGCTCCGAAGTATTTGAAGTAATAAATGCGGTTAAGGAAAGCTAAAAAATAACTTCGTATTTTTTGTTTTTACCCCGACCCTAAAGGGAGTTTCGGTGTACCGGTATACCGAAACTCCCTTTAGGGTCGGGGTAAAAACAGTGATAACTTATTTTTTTACGTTACTAAACTCTTTTTTCCGAATTTACTTTTCAAAAAAAACGATTATTTTTGCAGCCGAATTGATTGCCCTGTTGTGTAATGGTAGCACCGCAGATTCTGGTTCTGTTTGTTCGGGTTCGAGTCCTGACGGGGCAACGGAAAGTTAAAACGTCCGATTCTTGATTTTGAGAATCGGACGTTTTATTTATTATATGACCGTTGTCGGCAATCGAAACAAAAATAGAAGCCCGAATGTTAAAATTGTAAAACCGGATTACAATATCATGTATATTTGTCGTTGTAAAACACAACTGTTTATGTGTATCGGATTGCAAGCAAATAAAGAATTGATCGGAAATATAATGGTTTTGACG
>JAVBRP010000058.1:0-3978 GCA_031547815.1 Bacteroidales bacterium
ATGCCTTTCTCTGTTGGCGTTACAGTCGGTTTGGGTGTATCGTATTTATCAACCGGAACGCCGGCTGATCATGAGCGACATCAAAGATGCGTTTGACATGGCTTATCGGAAGGAGCAAACCTATCGTATTCCGGTAGCGGATATCGTGAATCCCGGCGCAATCACCATCCAAAGCTGCGGAACCGAGGAAATTCTGATCGTGCGGAAATGTCCCGATGCCGACACGATTGTATACCAAAACGTTTCGGGCCGATCGGCGGAAAGTTTCATTAATCGCGTTTTTACCGATCTGCGCGAACATATTGTGCCCTTGAATATTTATTGTTTGGCCGATCTGTTTGCCGGCATGCTGCACGACAGGGATATACCTATTTCTTTTGTGATAGAAAGGTTTGACGTCAACACCGGGAAGATTTTGGAAACTTCGTTGCTTCCGGGAAAGAAACAGCCGAAAGCGGCCGGTGAAAATACCATTATTTTGGAAATCTCGGATACGGAAGCCATTCGGGCTATTCCGGAAGTTCCTCCGAGCGCCGTGTTGGCGAACATGACGGGAACTTTGATATGCAGCAGTTGTTTGGTCTGCATTGCATTGTTATCCGGCATCTTTTTATATCGTCGGCGGCAAACCGGACAGGATAAAGAAGATGTCGCGGCGCAATCCGGTGAACCTCCCGTTCTGTTTCCGGACAATACATTTCTTATCGGACAATATCGATTTGACCCGGGAAAAAACGAATTAACCGGATTCGGCGAATCGGTTCAACTGAACAAAAAGGAAAACGCGATTTTGTATGCGCTGTGCGCGAAACAAGGCAACGTGGTCGAACGCAATGCGTTGCTGGAAGAAAATTGGGGAAGCCTCGGGCCGATTTATTCCCGCAGTTTGGATACATATCTCACCACGTTGCGCAAATACTTGAAAAAAGACCCGTCCATACAAATCGTTACCGTTAAAGGAGTCGGGTATAAGCTGATTTATTAGCGCGGAAGAGTTTTGGTTATTTCCCCGGCCGATAAGTAACAACAATCTTTCCTGCCGCTGCCGGCTTTTCGAGGTAAATTCCGATACGGGTATAGGGTGTGCCGCCTTCGGTAATTTCTTCGGAACGAACAGCCAATTTGTTTTTCGGAGCGGTGAAAGTTACTTGCATGTTGCCTTTTTCGCTTTCCAACAAAATAGTATCGTCCGAAAGCTTTTTCCATGAAGAGCGGGTGACAACGGCCGTTTCGAAAGATTGCGGCGTCGCGAAAGCGAAATCGTCGGTGACGGTGATATATCCGGTTCCTTTGCGGCCGTATTCCATGCTGCGTTGCAACTTCTTCAATTCGGGAACGTCATACGCCGAAGCGATATTCATTACCAGAATATCTTTGTTTCGCGTAAAATCCGTCTTCACTATTTCTGCTTTGGCGTCGGCGCCGGGACGCTGTTCCTTTCCGGCGGGCAGAGGCACGGGATGTCCGTACGAACCGACTGTTTTGTAGGTATAACGAAATTTGGGATTGAAGATATCGGCGGTGTAAGGTATCGAGCCGGGATCGCCGGCCATGATTTCGTCGCCGAGCGCCACGGTGTACGAACCGACATCGTTGTGGTTGTGATGTTCCGCATTGTTGCCGCCTTTGAAAGCAACGCCCATGTTGCACGGCGTGCCGGGAAGAGGGCGGGAGACAAGCACCGACGACCGGTCGAAAAACGATCGGATGATCTGTTCTTCGCTTCGAGGTTTCTTTGCCGGATGATTTGCGGAGGCCGAGTTCGGGAAAACCATCATCACGGAAATGCGGTTGCCGTCCGTTTGGCCTTCGAAAGTGAGGTTGTCGTATTCGGTAAGCCCCATGCCGAAATTGCGGCTCACGTAATACATGATCTCGGCATCGGGTTTTGCTCCGACCCGACTGTCGGAAATGGCGGGAGAAACACCGTTGATGATTTGGATGTTGATCGGATACCAAGCAATATTAAGGACTTTGGGAGCGGTGAAAAGATCCGACTTCCCGCCGGTGGCTTGCCAAAGGCTTTCGCGCAACATGACATAATGACCGAAACCGTAGTTGTAATATCCCACGCCTTCGGAACAATAACCGTCGTCGCCGAAGCCTTTCAGCCCGTTTTGCGAATAATATTCTCCGATGTAGGCGAAAACGGCGCGTTCGTACTTGTCTTCAAGTACCGTGAGCGCTGCTCCAACCACACCCGACAGGCACACATGGTTGTAGTTGTTGGTCATTTCGATAAACCTGTTTTCCGGCGCATCGTTTTGTGTTTTTATTTTGTTGAGAACGGGATCGAATGCCCGTTTCCGGATTTCGGCCACGGCATCTTTTCTCAAGTCGGCGCTCAATTTATCGCCCATCATGTAAAGCGTTTGAGCAATGGTGTGCGCATACAAAGCGGTGGTCAACTCTACGGAATATTCGACGCCGTTGTAGTTCTTGAACCCGAAATCGTTGCGAGGCGAAACCCACGATTTTTGGTTGATAATGTCGCGCAAGCCGTCTTCCACGACTTTCACGTAACGTCCTTTGTTTTCCAAACATTCGGCCCAAGTTGCCTGCGACAGACCTTTGGCCCGATTCCGCATCATGGTCAGTCCGCGCGCCGACGACGGCGCCGTTCCGTCCGCAAGCGAGAAATAATCTTCTTTGCTGAAAGCCGGGAACGTGAAAGTTTCCATCTCTTTCAGAAATTGATCGTATTTTCCCGATTGCAGCAATTTGTCCCATACTTCGCGCTTATTGCAAGGGTCGCCGTAACCGGCAGGACGATCTTTCAACATCGGCATGATTTCTTTCACGCGATGCTCGTCGATCGGTTTCAACGGAAATGGCGCTTGAGCTTGCAATAACGGGCAGATGCAAATAAGCGAAATGATCGCTGAAATGATTTTTTTTGTGAAATGATTTCGGTTCATCAGTGTGTGATTTTTATGGTTTTAACTTCAAACTTTCCGGCAGCCGCTTCATACAAGAACCGATAATAAGGTGTCGCCGCTACGCGGCTTAGGATCGGTTTACTCGTTCAATTTCCGGGGGTTATCACCCCCGTTTACAAAGGAGTCGTCACTACGTGACTTTGCTTGCGCGCGTTCGTTCGGAACCTGCTCCCCCCTCTCTTTTGGAGAGGTGTTGGGGTGTGAAGCCCTCTATAATTCTATTTCTTTTTTCAACGGCGCCGGTTTTATCGGGAACTTTAAGGTTCGGATATATTCCGTTGTGCGATCCGCGTCATATCCGAAGTCCTTGCCCAACGTCGCCGTCAGTTCTTTTTGCGCAAAGCCTCTGAAATCCGAATGAATGTCGGTCAGATAATCGGCCAATACTTCGAGGCCCTTTTTTCCGCCGCAGCGAGCTAAAGCAGCCGCAACGGTCAGTTCCAGATCGGCTTGATATGCCCGCCAACGTGTTTGGTTGTATTCCGTCGTGCGGTAACCGCCGATATTTTTGTCGCGAAGCAGACGTTCGCATTCGGGGATGAACCGCGCATCGGGCATCCGTTCGATATAAAAACACAGGTTGATGATACGCTGATGGTATGGCAGCAGCAACATATCGATCCGGTTATTGTCGTAATCGTTGCTTCGCTTCACGATTCCGCCGCCCGACGATGTGCGTTTGAGAATGTTCAAGATGGTTTCTTTACTTTTTTCGGCGCCCGACATCGCCAATAATGCGATATCCCGATTGATTTGCCAATACAAACCGTCTTGGTTGTATGTTTCCGTGTAACCGTCGGGATAACCCGTATCCGATTCTTTGCGGAATAATTCGTCGAGTTCCGTGATGATCGAATCGGTCCCTTCGCCGGCGCCGAACCATGCCAAAGCGCGCGCGATTTGCGGCGAAGGCGACTTGCGGTATTCGGCCGACAACACGGGCAACACTTCTTTTTCGGGCAACCGGCAACATGCAAACAACGCATCGGAGCCTCCGCGGCGCAGATTATCGACTTTTTCGCGAACGGTTTCCGGGGCT
>JAVBRP010000049.1:0-4893 GCA_031547815.1 Bacteroidales bacterium
TGGGAATATCTGAAAATAAATATCCCTATCGGCTCCGGGGTTATAGAAGCAGCATGTAAAGTGATCATCAAACAACGATTGGGTAATTCGGGAATGAAATGGTCTGACTTTGGCGCCAAAACAGTTTTGACTCTGAGATGCGCTCATGAAAGCACTGATGTCTGGAAACAGTTTTGGAATAAGATAGATAGGTATGGCAAATAACATCAATTAGAAGCCTCACCCTTATTGTATTTGTATCAATATTCTAATTAACAGACAAATATAGGCTATTTTTCCGAACGGTAAAAGGGTAAAGTTTATTTTTCAATACGTTGGCAAAAAATCAAAAAAAACCAAAAAAAAATTTGCCGGTAATTAAATTTATTGTAATTTTGTAATCATTTCAATTTTGAAATAATAATAAATATTGGTTTGAATATAGTTGACAATCAATATTAAAAGATATTTTTATTGTCCGCAAAAAGCTAAGATGAACATTCAAGAAGTACATCACCATTTAAAGGAACACGATATAAAGCCTTCCGTGCAGAGAGTCGCGATCATGCAATATCTGTCGGAACATTTGACGCATCCCACCATCGATCAAATATATCATGATCTTGTTCCCGACATGCCCACTTTGTCGAAAACCACGGTTTACAATACCCTTAAACTGTTTTACGACAAAAAGGCGGTTCTTGCTTTGTTCATCGACGAAAAAAATGTCCGCTACGACGGCGACACAAGTAATCACGCACATTTCAAATGCAAAAAATGCGGCGCGATATACGATGTTCCGCTCGAAGCGGCAGATATTCCGAGCTTTGGAGGCGGCTCCGATCTTTATCCCGAAGAAACCCAAATTTATTTTCTGGGAACCTGTAAAAAATGCATACAAAATCAATAATAATCATTCACTAAATCAATTCATAACAATGAAAAAGAAGTTTATTTGTACCGTGTGCGGATACGTACACGAAGGGGACGATGCTCCCGACTTTTGTCCGCAATGCAAACAACCCAAAGCGAAATTCAAAGAAAGCGTATCGGGCGGAGCTGTGGAATGGGCCGACGAGCACCGTTTGGGCGTTGCCAAAGATGTCGATCCCGAGATTCTGCAAGGCTTGAAAGCGCATTTCAACGGCGAATGCTGCGAAGTAGGCATGTATTTGGCAATGAGCCGTCAAGCCGACAGAGAGGGTTATCCGGAAGTGGCGGAAGCGTACAAACGCATCGCTTGGGAGGAAGCGGAACATGCCTCCAAGTTTGCCGAATTGCTGGGTGAAGTGGTTTGGGACACGAAAACCAATCTGAAAGCAAGAATCGAAGCCGAAAGCGGTGCGTGCGCCGACAAGAAAAGAATCGCAACGCGCGCTAAAGAGCTGGGATTGGACGCGATACACGACACCGTACATGAAATGTGCAAGGACGAGGCACGTCACGGACAGGCTTTTCAAGGATTATTTAAACGCTTTTTTGCATAACGGTTTGATTTTTGTACCGTATAAAATCATGTAAAACTTTAAATACAATAATATGAATCTTACAAAAAAATTATCGGACGCTTTTAACGAGCAAATCAAGGCGGAAATGTGGTCGTCGAATCTTTATTTGTCGATGGCGGTGTACTTTATGGATGCGGGCCTCGACGGCTGCGCGCATTGGATGAAAAAACAAACGGCGGAGGAGTTGGAGCACGCGCACAAATTGATCGACTATTCCGTCAAGCGCGGCGGCAAGGTGACCATCGGCCCGATTGATGCGACGCCCGACAAGTGGGAAAGCCCTCAAGCGGTATTCGAACAGGTATACAAGCATGAGTGCCATGTGTCTGAGTTGATCGACAAATTGATGGATACGGCGATTGCCGAAAACGACAAGGCAACGCAAGAATTTCTGCGCTGGTTCATCAACGAGCAAGTGGAAGAAGAAGAGGCAGCCAAAGCTATTCTGGACAAGTTCGAAATCTTCGGAAATCACGGTTTGTACAGCATCAACCACGATTTGGCCAAAAGATAAATTTCTTATTTTACGAAGAAATATCTTGAATTAAAATCAGAACAAAATGCAAAAGTATAAGTGTAATATTTGCGGATATGTATACGATCCGGCCGAAGGCGATCCCGATGGCGGAATTGAGCCGGGAACCGCTTTCGAAGATATTCCGGACGATTGGGTATGTCCGCTTTGCGGGGTGGGGAAAGAAGATTTCTCTCCCGAAGATTGATCTCGAACGAGTTGCAAGGCTGCCCGATTTATTCCGGCGGCCTTTTTTGAACCAAAAAACGAATTATCGGTTGATTGTATCAATAAAATGAAAAATCATGATCAGAAAATTTTTATTCCCGAAAAACACGCACGGTATGTCAACTTCCGTTGCGTTATTGGTATTGCGGATCGCTTTTGCGGGAGTGTTGATGACGCACGGGTGGGCCAAACTGTCGGACTTTGAAGCCACCGCGCAAGGTTTTGCGGAAATGGGCGGCGCGCCGGCGGCGGCATTGGTGATATTTGCCGAATTTTTCTGCGCCGCAGGCGTCATTGTCGGCTTTTTGTACCGACTTGCACTGATCCCGCTGATCATCAACATGGGTGTCGCCTTTTTTGTCGCTCATGGAGCAAGACTGACGGGCGAACACAGCGGCGAGTTGGCCTTTCTCTATTTGACGGTCTTTGTGGTATTGATGATAACCGGGCCGGGAAAATATGCCATAGATAATTTATTTACCTCTTCCGGCACAGCCACAGCCCCGCAAAAGTGATCAATCCGTTCACGGCAAGCAGTTCGAACCCGAATTTGTAGCCGCCGAACCATTGCACGGAATTGCTGTCGAGAATGTAAGTGACGACAGGCGAAATGACGGCAATCGCAGGTACGAGCCGGTCGCGAATTTTCATGCGGGTGAATAATCCGAAAGCGTACAATCCGAGCAACGGCCCGTATGTGTAGCCCGCTATGGTGAAAAAGCGGTCGATGATGGTTTTGTGATCCAACTGCCGGATGCCGATGATCAACAGCAGGAACAGGGCCGCAAACGAACAATGCACCGCATACCGGATGCGTCGTTTCTTGCGTCCTTCGGGTATGCGTTTGTCCAAGCCTGCAATGTCGATGCAGAACGAAGTGGTGAGCGCCGTCAAAGCGCCGTCGGCGCTGGAGTAGGCCGCCGATATAAGCCCGATGATGAATACCAATCCCGCAAAGGCGCCCAACCGATTGACGGCCGCATCGGCAAACAAACTGTCGGGAGATGCGACGGTGATGCCCGTTGCTTCGGCGTACATGTACAAAACCGCGCCCAAAAATAAAAACATAAGGTTGATCGCCACCAATACCCAACCGAAAGTGAGCATGTTCTTTTGCGATTCGCGCAGGGTGCGGCAACTGAGATTTTTCTGCATCATATCCTGATCCAATCCCGTCATTGCAATAGTCACAAATACCCCGCCGAAAAACTGTTTCAGAAAAAAACGCCGATCGGCGCCGTCGGTAACGATTACCGACGAGTATTCGCTATCCTTCACCCGATGCAGCATTTCGGAAAAATCCCATCCCATGGCCTTACCGATGAGAACAATAGAGACAACGACGGAAAGCAACATGAATGTCGTTTGCAGAAGATCGGTCCACACAACGGTCTTGATGCCGCCTTTGTAGGTGTACAACAGTATCGGCAACACGAAAAGCAGGCTCGTCAGCCAAAAAGGCACGCCCCAATGTCCGAATACAAACAAATCCAGCACATAAACCACCGCAAACATCCGCATGGCCGATCCCACGCCGCGCGACAGTATGAAAAAAGAAGCGCCCGTTTTGTAGGCGTAATTACCGAAACGCTCGTTCAGATAGGTGTAGATGGAAGTCAGATTCAACCGATAATACAAGGGAAGCAGCACTCCGGCAACCACGGCGTAGCCCGCAACATAGCCGAAAACCATCATCATGTAAGTAAATTGCGTATCGCGCACCCATCCCGGCTCCGAAAGAAAGGTGACGCCCGAAAGCGAAGCGCCGATCATGCCGTATGCCACCACGTACCAAGGCGATTGACGGTTGCCGCGATAAAATGCCGCATCGTCGGCTTTGCGCGATGTAATACTGCTGATCAGAAAGACGAGCAACGTGTACGCGATAAAGACACCGAGAATAACAACGGGGGTCATTGCTCGAAATTTCGTTGACGAGCCGCCTCAAACGTAATAACGGCGGTGGACACAGACACATTGAGCGAATCGATGCGGCCGCCCATCGGAATTTTAATGCGCCGGTCGGCGTTATCGATCCAGAAATCGGTGAGGCCGACGGCTTCGGTGCCCATGACAACAGCCGTCGGAAGCGTGTAGTCGATTTTGTCGTATCGTTCGGAAGCGGTCAGCTCGGCCGCCAAAATGTTGATATTCGATAGTTTCAGCCAACCGAAAGCCTCTTCGGAAGTGCAAGCCGCCACTTGTTGCGTAAAAACGCAGCCGATACTCGAGCGTATGGTGTTGGGATTGTAAATATCCGTTTGCGGATCGCACACAATGACGGCATCGGCGCGCGCAGCATCGGCGGTACGGAGAATGGCTCCGAGGTTTCCGGGCTTTTCTACGGCTTCCAATACAATAACGAAAGGACTTTCGGACAACCGAATATCCTGTAACAATAAGTGTCGCGGAACCGATACGGCAATGATGCCGTCGGAAGCCTCGCGATAGGCCATTTTTGCGAAAACTTCGACAGTGACCTTCTCGATCGGTATGTCTTTTAATCGTCGAATCGCCGCATTCCCTTCGTCGGTCAACAAATCGTCGCACACAAACAATTCGCGGATGTCGTAGCCGCCTTCCGAAGCCAACGATAATTCGCGCGCGCCTTCGATAACGAAAAGGTTTCGTTCGCGACGCTCACGCGCTTTGCTCAGTTTTACG
>JAVBRP010000041.1:0-5275 GCA_031547815.1 Bacteroidales bacterium
GCATGCGCAATCGGTAAAGTTGTCGCTCAACTTATCCGATGTTTCCGTTTCGCAAGCGCTTGAAGCGATCGAAAAAGAAGCCTCTTTCCATTTTTTCTACAACAACACGCTGATAGATATGAATCGGAAAGTGTCGGTGAAAGCAGAAAACAAAGACGTTTTCACCGTCCTGGATATGATTTTTAAGGGATCCGATGTCCGGTATAAAGTGGTAGATCAGGATATTATTTTGACGATCACCAAAGAAACCGGTTTTTTCCAAACCTCGGTAATCACCGGAACGGTAACCGATGCTAACGGAGACCCGATGCCGGGAGTAAACGTGGTGGTGAAAGGCACATCGACCGGAGTCGTTTCAAATTTTGACGGAAAATATACAATTTCGGTTCCCGATCAAAATGCGGTTTTGGTATTTTCCTTTATAGGTTTTGTCACGCAGGAATTTGCAGTCGGCAACCAAACAACCGTGAATGTTTCTTTGGCGGAAGACACTCAAGAAATTGAGGAAGTGGTAGTGATAGGGTATGGCACTGTCAGGAAAAAAGATTTAACGGGTTCCGTTTCTTCCGTTAAAACGGAAGAATTAAAAAAATTACCCATAGCTTCGCTCGACCAGGGTATTCAAGGCCGCGCTGCCGGCGTACAGGTGACAACCGCATCGGGGGTTCCGGGCAGCCAGGTAACCATACGCATACGGGGCGGCAACTCTCTTTCCAGCAGCAACGAACCGTTATATGTTGTCGACGGACTTCCGCTTTCGTCGGGAAATATGGCTTCGGGCGGCTTGGATATGGGCTCCATGGGTAATAATCCCATGGCGACAATCAATCCTAACGATATCGAATCCATCGATATTTTGAAAGATGCCTCGTCAACCGCCATTTACGGTTCCCGCGGAGCAAACGGGGTTGTGCTGATCACCACCAAACGCGGGAAAGCCGGAAAACCGAAAGTAACCTACGATGGCTCCGTTGGGATACAAAACGTGCGCCGTACACTGGATTTAATCAATGCCGAGGAGATGGCCACCATGACCAATGTCGCTTTCGAGAATAAAGGACGTGCGGCGCCATACCGGAGCGGAGACGGCGACAGATGGGAAGACCCTTCGTATTACAGGGACAAATCTACGGATTGGCAGGATTTGATTTACCGCACCGCACTGATGAATAATCATCAACTCGGAATCAGCGGCGGTAACGAAACAACGCAGTATGCGGTTACGGGTAACTACTTCGGACAGGAGGGTACCATTATCAATTCCGGGTTGCAGCGCGGGTCCTTACGCGCCAATATCGACTCGAAACTCGGACGTTGGGTAAGCGTTTCCACGTCTTTAGCCGCAAGCCGTACTTTTACGAATTTCATTAATGAAGGAAACATTGTCCATGCGGCAACCGGCATTCCGGCGACCATGCCCGTTTATGAGGATGACGGGGTAACCTTTACGAAAATGAATCAAACTCCCGGCGGAACAATCGCTTCCAATCCTTATGCCAATGCACTGCTGATTAAGGACAGGGCAACCACCGACCGTGTGCTGGCAAATGTCAACCTCAAACTGGATTTGGGAATGCTGGTTAAAGGATTGGGGATACAAACCATGTTCGGAACCGATTATTCCGACTCCAACCGCGGCACCTATCAACCCGGCACCGTTTACGCGGGCAGTACCACAGGAGGACTGGCCTCCAAAGGATGGAACATGAATACGAGCCTCATCAATGAAAATCTGCTTACCTACCGGACTCAAATCGGCGCTCATGGTATCGATGCCGTGGCGGGTTTTTCGCTGGAAGCCATCCATTCCGGCAGCGGAAGTTATAAGGTTCAAGGAATAGAGGATGATGTGCTTGAAGATAATGCCATGGGAGATGCCGCGTCTCTCACCGGCGGTATGCCCGGTTCCTTCAGAAGTAAATCGACTATGGCCTCGTATTTCGGGCGTATCAACTACAATTTTAAAGACCGGTACCTGTTAACAGCCACTGCCCGTGCAGACGGAAGTTCCAAATTCGGTGCGAATGAAAAATGGGCATTTTTCCCCTCGGTAGCCGTTGCTTGGCGGGTAACGGAAGAATCGTTTATGGAAAGCGTCAATAGAGTGGCCACCATAAAATTGCGCGCAAGTTACGGAACTGCCGGTAATGCAAGTTTCGGCAACAATATGTCGCAAGAAACCCTGGCAGGTTTTTATAACTATAATTTCGGCGGGAAAAAATCTCCCGGGTATGCTCCGGATAAGATAGCCAACCCATTTTTGCAGTGGGAAACGACAACTACCACGGATGTCGGGCTGGATATGGGCTTTTTCAATAATCGGCTGAACATTACGGCAGATTATTACGTAAAAAAAACCAACGATTTGTTGTGGAACGTTGTCATACCCGGCACTTCCGGATTTGACTCCATGTTCAAAAATACCGGTACATTGGAAAACAAGGGCTTCGAACTGTCCGTCGGCTACGACCTGATTACCGGGAACGGCCGTTCCGGAGCCTTTACATGGAGCACTACCTTCATGTATTCCATGAACCGGAATAAGGTACTCGAGATGCCCGGCTGGAATCCGGGACGTTCCGGGATTATAGATTCATTTACCGATGGAAGCTGGTTAGAGGAAGGGCAACCTGTCGGAATTTGGAAAAATTACATATTTGACGGCGTTTATCAAAATCAGGCCATGCTGGACGCTACGATTGTAAATGCGAAAGGCGAAACGGTTGCCAAATATCCTAAATTTTCAAAAGATGACGGCTTGGGGTCTCCCAAATTTGTGGATCTTAACCAAGATGGCGTACTCAATGAGAAGGACCGCGCTTTTATTTCCAATCCGCAGCCGAAATTTATATTCAGTTGGAACAACAACTTTACATATAAAAACTTCGATTTGAGTATTTTTATCAACGGCAGTTATGGGAACGATATTATCAATTTGGCGAAAAGCGAAAACGCGTCGGGATGCATTGTTACCTCGCAGCGCAGAGAAGTATTGAATTACTGGACGCCGCAAAATACCGACACGGACGTACCCGCCCCGAGCACCTCCGTTCATGACGGCATGATCCACAAGTCGAGCTGGCTGGTTGAGGACGGTTCGTATCTCCGCTTAAAGAATATCGTGCTGGGTTATCGCCTCCCGATAAAGAAAGGCGTCGAGTCGCTGCGTTTTTATGTCAGCGCTCAAAACCTGATCACCATTACCGATTATTCCGGATACGACCCTGAAATAAGCAGCCGGGGACAGGACACCCTGAACCCGGGAGTCGACTCGAATTCGTATCCTACCGCCAGAGTGTTTACTTTCGGCGTCAACCTGGCTTTTTAATTATCCACTTAAAAATTTTAATATCCATGAAATTAAAATATAAAATAGGACTTATAGGTTTGCTGTTCTGTTGTAGCTTTACTGTCACCTCTTGTTTGGATGATTTTCTGGAAGAGGAGATGTACTCAAAGCTTACGCCCGGTAATTTTTACCGGAGCGAGAAGAATGCCATTGCAGCCGTGAGCGGCATATACTGGCGGATGGCAACCAACAGCGAATCTGATAATTCGTTTCACCGCGCAGCGTTGTTGATGAGCGAGTATCCGTCGGAATGTACCGACCTGCTATCTTCAAATGTTGCGTATCGGACTGCTTTTTCGAGATACTCGTGGAGACCGGATACCGACGGTATTTATTTCGTCTGGCGATTTTTTTATCAGGTCATTTACCGGGCCAATGTTGCGATAAAATATATTCCGGGCATTACGAACGGCAACGAAAGAAATCTGAAACGCCTCGAAGCGGAAGCCCGATTTGTACGCGCATTGAGTTATTTGTATCTGGTACGCCTGTGGGAAAATGTTCCTTTAATTACCGATCCCGAAAACAACGGCGATCAGTTTCCGACCAATATGGGCACTTCCGATGCCGTTTTCAATTTGATTATTTCGGATTTTAAATTTGCCGAAACTTATCTCGAAGCATCTTATGACGCCGCTAATGTAGGACGCCCCACTACGGGAGCCGCTAAAACTTTTTTGGCCAAAACGTACCTGACCATGGCCGGTTATCCGTACAACAAAACCGAATATTATGCCACGGCAGCAACAAAGCTCGAAGAAATCATCAGTTCGGGCACGTACAGTCTTCTTACCAATTATGCGGACAATTTTAAGGAAGCGTTGGAGCATAATTCCGAATATATCTTCGACATAGAATTTCACACCGAGCATAATATCAGTAACTGGCATAACATGTTCGGGCTGCGCGATCAAAAATTTTCCGCTAAATACGGAGGATGGTCGACAATCGGCGGTTCGGTAAGTTTCTACCAAGATATGGTCAACATCAACGGCGGCCTTGCCGATAAACGTTTCGCGACCAATATTCAACTGGGCTATACAAATGTGGATGACGGGCAATATAAAGAATGGGGAGTAGACTATGACCGAAATAAAACCTGGGTTCATACGTGGAAATATTGTGATGTGAATGAACCCGGAGTAGACAACAGGTCGAGCCTGAATTATCATTTCACCCGTTATGCCGATGTATTGCTGATGCATTCCGAAGCAGTGAATAATGCTGCGAGTTTCAGCGGCAAATACGATAAATACTATGGCATCAACTTGGTAAGAGATCGTGCCGGTCTCGGGCCGCTTTCCGGATTGGATAAAGGCGCTTTCAACAGCAGTTTGATTTGGGAACGTGTTGTAGAACTTTGTTTCGAAGGCCACCTGTGGTATGATTATAAACGGTTGAACTGCATGGAAGAAAGAGTTGCCCGAAGGGGTATCGACATCGGAACCAACAAGAAATATTATGTATTCCCGATTCCGGCAAACGATATGGCTGTGAATCCGAATCTGGAACAACACCCGTTGTGGAAGAATTAGAATTTCATTTGTCGATAAGGTCGTTTATAATTTTTTGTAATACTGAATAGACGGCAACATTAGAACTTAAAGGGCATTATCCGGCATACACTGAATGATGCCCTTTTAATGGTACAAGAATTTGCGTCGAAAATCAATCCCCATGAACCGCTTTTTATTGATAAGAAACTTCATATTGATCGTCACCGGTTGCATCCTGTATCAATGCAAGCCCTCGCCTATCCGGATCGACGCCGATTTTCCGGGAGGCAACATCATTGTGGTCGACATCGCCGGCGATTCCGTTCGGTTGCGGCAAGACCTTCGCGATACGGAAGGACACTGGTTTTACTGGTCTTTTCGTGTTCGGGGGGCTGCCGGACGAACATTGAATTTCGAATTTACCGACGGG
>JAVBRP010000092.1:0-6267 GCA_031547815.1 Bacteroidales bacterium
GTGTGCAATACCCGTTCAACGGGGTCGCCGGCGGTTTGGTAAAACCTCCCGATCACTTTTGGTTGCGCGTACACAAAAATCGGATGTCTTTATACCTGTTCCGTTTACGAATTTTATGATCGAATTGTTCCCGGTAAAGTAGTTTATTTCGGGTAAATTTCGTAATATTGCCCTCCCGTTTTTCGAAAGTTATCTTATTGAAAACAAGTAATCTTTATAATCATCATATATCGAAATAACATGAAATTTGTTGTATCAAGTACTGAATTGTTGAACCACCTGCAAGCCATCAGTAAAGTCATTAACACCAAGAACACGTTGCCGATTCTGGATAACTTTTTATTCAAATTGGAAGGTAATTCTTTGGAAATAACCGCTTCGGATTTGGAAACCACGCTCATCACGCGGTTGAAACTGGAAAATGTATCCGAGTCGGGCGCCATAGCCGTTCCGGCGAAGTTTCTTACGGAATATCTGAGCAAGTTTTCGGAACAGCCGTTGACGTTCGATATCGACAACGCCACATTTTCCATCCGCATTCATTCCGAAACGGGCGAATCGAACATTATGGGCTACGATTGGGAAGATTTTCCGCAACTGCCCGAACTGAAACAGGACATGGTGTCGCCGTTGCGCGTGCCTGCCGAAGTGGTGCTGCAAGGCGTCGCCAAAACGATCTTCGCCACGGGCGACGATGAGTTGCGCCCCGTGATGAACGGTATTTTCGTGGAAATGACCGAAGATAACCTCACTTTTGTGGCGTCCGACTCGCACATGCTGGTGCGCTATCGCCGCAACGACGTGAAAGCCGACAAGGCAGGGTCGTTCATTCTGCCCAAAAAACCGGCCGGATTGTTGCGCACCGTGTTGGCAAAGGAACAGGGCGACGTGGAAATCATGTTCGACGACAAAAACGCGCAGTTCCGTCTTTCCGATTATACTATGGTGTGCCGTTTGGTCGAAGGCACGTATCCCGCTTACAATTCGGTGATCCCCGTGGAGAATCCCAACAAAATGATCATCGACCGCGTGGAATTCCTCGGTTCGTTGCGCCGCGTGGCCATGTTCACCAATCAGGCAACCAATCTGGTGAAGATCGAACTGAAAGGCAACGGGATGACCATTTTTGCACAGGACATCGATTTCTCCATCGCGGGACACGAAACCCTGAAATGCCAATACGACGGCGACAACATGAATATCGGATTCAAAGCCGATTTTCTGGCCGAAATACTGGCCAATCTGTCGTCGGGCGACATCAGCCTCGAAATGTCCGATCCGTCGCGCGCCAGCCTTGTGTTGCCCGTGCAGTCGGAGATAGAAGGCGAAGATGTGTTGATGTTGATCATGCCCATGACGGTTGCCGAATAAACTATACCATATATTATATATTGTGGCTGTTCGAAAAGTCCGGTTTCGGCTCGTCATTGCGAGCAGCGGCGAAGCAACCGTAGCGAAGCGGAGCTGATCTTTTTGATTACCGTGAGATTGCTTTGTCGTTTCTCGCAATGACGTTCATTTTCGATCTTTTTGAACGGCCGCAATTATTTTTTATCCTATCACTTTAATCACACCGCAGTGATGAAACTTAATCTGAAAAACCCTTTGATCTTTTTCGATCTCGAAACAACGGGCATGAACATTGCTTCCGACCGGATCGTCGAATTATCCTACTTGAAGATTTATCCCGACCAACGGGAAGAAGTCAAAACATTCCGCGTCAATCCGACGATTCCCATTCCGAAGGAAACGACGGCGATTCACGGCATTATCGATGAGGATGTGAAAGACGCCCCGACTTTCAACGAGATTGCCAAAACGCTTGTCAACGCTTTCGAAGGATGTGATTTTGCGGGGTACAATTCCAACAAATTCGACTTACCGGTGTTGGCCGAAGAATTTTTGCGGGCCGGGTTGGATTTCGACTTGAAGAAACGGAAATTTATTGATGTTCAGGTCATTTTCTACAAAAAGGAACAGCGGACATTGAGCGCGGCATATCAATTTTATTGCGACAAGGAATTGGTGAACGCCCACAGCGCCGAAGCCGACACACGCGCCACTTACGAAGTGCTTCAATCGCAATTGGAGCGCTATCCCGATTTGGTGAACGATGTCGATAAATTGTCCGAATATTCGGCGCATGCAAAGACCGTCGATTTTGTGGGACGCATTGTTTACAACGACAAAGACGAGGAGATATTTAATTTCGGGAAATATAAGGGCCAAACGGTTACTTCGGTGTTGACCAAAGACCCGTCGTACTATTCGTGGATGATGAACGGCGATTTTCCGCTGTATACCAAGAATGTATTGACGGCGATCAAATTGCGGGGATTTAATAAAAAATAGCGCCCGGCAAGTTGTTGGTGATTCGGAATGTTTCTTTCGTCGTTCGCGGGTTCATTGAAAACCAAAATGTATGAAATTATTCGGCACAACCGAGCTTGCCGAAGGTAGATTTATACGGGAAGCATCAACACAATCAATCATCATAAAAATTATGCAAACAAGAAGAACATTTATCGGTTTATTAGCGGGTGTGCTCGCCTTATGGTCGATTGTCGCCACGGCGCAAACGATCAAGTTGGTCAATGTGAACATTGCGCCGCAACACGGCGACTGGGTCTACAAGCCCGGCGAAACGGTTAAATTCGACGTGTCGGTCACCAAAAACGACGTTTTGCTTACGAACGTCGAAATACGTTACGAACTCGGGCCCGAAATGATGCCGCCTACCAAGCGTGATCAAATGAAGCTCAAGGACGGGACAACGACCATCGATGCGGGAACGATGAAAACGGCGGGATTTCTGCGTTGCCGCGTATATGCGAAATACGACGGAAAAGAGTACGACGGTTTGGCTACGGCTGCGTTCAGCCCCGAAGCCATCCGGCCGACCGCCGCTGACCCGTCCGATTTTATGCAGTTCTGGAACAAAGCCAAAGCCGATTTGGGCAAGGTGCCTATGGATGCCCGCATGACGCTGCTTCCCGAAAGGTGTACCGATAAGGTAAACGTATACCACGTATGCCTGCAAAACATTCAAAACTCCAAGTGGTACGGCATATTGACCATGCCGAAAGCGCCGGGCAAATATCCCGCCATTTTGAAAGTGCCCGGAGCCGGCGTTCGTCCTTATTACGGCGATATGTCCAATGCAGCGAGAGGCGCAATCGTTTTCGAAGTCGGTATACACGGAATACCCGTCACTTTGGAACCGGGCGTGTACGACGATTTGCGTGCGGGCGCTCTGCTCAATTACTTTACCAACAACCTCGACGACAAGGATCGTTATTATTATAAGCGCGTTTATTTGGGATGCGTCCGCTCGGTCGATTTCATCTTCAGCCTGCCCGAATTCGACGGTTCCCATATCGTAGTGACGGGAGGAAGCCAAGGCGGCGCATTGTCGATCGTTACCACGGGTCTCGACAGCCGTATCAAAGGTTTGGTGGCGTTCTATCCCGCTCTTTGCGACGTGACGGGCTATCTGAACGGTCGTGCCGGAGGTTGGCCGCACATGTTCAACGATAATAACAAGGACTTCAATAATACGCCCAAGAAAGTGGAAACCACCGGATATTACGATGTGGTCAATTTTGCCCGTCGGGTGAAAGTTCCCGGATTCTATTCGTGGGGCTACAACGACGTCACTTGTCCGCCCACTTCGATGTATTCGGCATACAACGTCATCACGGCGCCGAAAACCCTGTATTTGGCGGAAGAAACCGGACACTGGACGTATCCCGAACAGTGGGAAAAAGCCTTCGACTGGGCGTTCGAGCAGTTGAAACGTTAAGGGTTGTAAAAGTATAAGGTTAGAAAGTTAAAAGGTTTGTAAGGTTCTCGGATTAAGTAGCTTTACAAACTTTAAAACTTTTCGACTTTACAAACCATATAACTTTATAAATTTTAAACTTTCGGTTATTTTTTTTTCTTATCGTCTTATTTATTGTTCTTTTTGAAGCCGCAAAAAGAACGAAAAACGGCTTGACGATTTTAACGCGCTCCGCCTATCGGCTTCGCTTGAACGGAAAATCGTCAATTTGGTGCCTGCGGCCATTGTTTGACGGGCAAAGCCATGTAACGCGCTTTATCCGCAGGTCATAATTAGCGCGGGCGTTAGCCCGTTTATTTAAGCGAAGCTTTCCTTATCGGCAAAATTCCGTTTAAGCGAAGCCGACAGGCGGAGCGCGTTTATTTTGCCAAGCCCTTTTTGGTACTTTTTGGGGCGCCAAAAAGTACAGAAGAAAAATCCGAGGGGCCCGGCATTTCACTTTGGATAGCACCTTAAAAAAAGAATTAACCAATCTTTTCGACTTTAATGCGGTTTTTATTTGTAGTGCAGGGAGAGGGGAGAGGCCATATCACGCAAGCCGTCGCCCTGTCGGAGATGTTGCGGCGCAACGGACACCAACCGGTAGAGGTATTGATCGGGAAGAGTGAAATGCGGCGGATTCCCGATTTCTTTTTCGAGCAAATCCACGCTCCCGTACTTGCATACGAAAGCCCCAATTTTCTGAAAACTGCCGACAACAAGCATTTCCGAATCTTCCGAAGTCTTGTTTATAACCTGAAAAAGAAACGGCGAAAAGCATATTTTGCCTCCGTGCGTTTGATACGCGAACGTATCGATGCGGTGAAGCCCGACGCTGTCGTTAATTTCTGCGAACTGCTTTGCGGATTGGCCTATCGGCGCTGCGACATTCAAACGCCGATGATCTGCATCGCGCATCAATTCGTTTTCGAACACCCCGCGTACAAGTTTTCGCACCGATTGAATCTCACGCAACGACTTCTTCGGCTGCATACCCGTTTGTCCGCTTCGGAGGCGCAGATGCGGTTGGCGCTTTCGTACACGCCGATGCCCGACGCGTCGCAGAATAAGTTGTATGCCGTGCCTCCCTTGTTGCGCCGCGAAATACAGAATTTGCAACCGCGAAAAGGTTCATACCTGCTGGGATACATTCTCAACCACGGCTTTGCGGATGATATAGCGGCTTGGCATGCGAACAGGCCCGATGTTACGGTTCATGTTTTTTGGGATAAACCCGATGCGCCCGAAACGTATGAGTTTCGCCCGAACCTGACTTTTCACCGATTGGACGATCGACTGTTTCTTGCGATGTCGGCCGATGCTGCCGGCTTTTTCGCAACAGCGGGATTCGAATCGGTATGCGAAGCCCTGTATCTGAACAAGCCCTTGCTGATCGTTCCGGCGCACGCCGAACAGGCATTGAACGCCGACGATGCCGTGCGAACCGGCTCCGTGATCGCGACCTCGACATTCGATTTGGATACTTTGATCGATCGAATTTCCGAAAACGAATCGAACAATGCCGATTTCCGGGATTGGGTCGATCGTGCGGAAGAAACCATCCTGCGATTGATCATTCGCGATTGAAAATTGTTTTATAATAAATTGCCCGCAGATTTTCGCAGATTTGATTTTCTTTGCGCCTTTGCGAGCGATAAAATCACGCAAAGGCGCAGAGCATAAAATAAAAGTAAGAGCCGTTTGCGAAAATCTACGTAATCTGCGGGAGCCATATAAACCCAAACCGACCATGAAAAAGTTAACGCCCGAAGAAGAATACATCATCGTGAACAAAGGCACCGAACGGCCGTTCACCGGTTTGCTGCTGCACAACAACGCGAAAGGAACCTACGTGTGCAAACGTTGCGGCGCATCGCTCTATCGCTCCGACGACAAGTTCGACAGCCGTTGCGGTTGGCCGAGTTTCGACGACGAGATTGCGGGCGCCGTTCGCCGACAAACCGATGCCGACGGCCGACGGACGGAAATTACCTGCGCCGCGTGCGGTGCGCATTTGGGACACGTGTTCACGGGCGAAGGGTTAACCCCGAAAAATACGCGGCATTGTGTCAACTCGCTGTCGATGGAGTTTGTTCCCGCTTCGGCGACGGAAGAACCGGTTGCGGCTTATTTTGCGGGCGGATGCTTTTGGGGAACCGAGTACTATTTCGCGAAAGCGCCCGGCGTTCGTTCGGTGACCGTCGGCTACATGGGCGGGCACACCGTCGAGCCGACTTATAAGGACGTCTGTTCGGGCGCCACCGGCCACTACGAGGCCAACCGAATAGTATACGATCCCGCTGCTTCTTCGTACGACGATATGGTAAAACTTTTCTTCGAAATCCACGATTTCACGCAAACCGACGGACAAGGCCCCGACATCGGCGAACAATACTTATCGGTGATTTTTTACCGGAACGAGTCGCAAAAGCAAATCGCCGAAAAAT
>JAVBRP010000266.1:0-3046 GCA_031547815.1 Bacteroidales bacterium
GGCCGAAGGCGAACCCTTCCGGCTGTGTTTGGATCTCGGTTTGGTAGCCGTCGAAAACGGAACGCCGTGCATCGCCAATCCCATCTATCGCGAAGTGTTGGCCCGCTACCTCACCTACAGCATGCAGTTGGCCATCCCGGCACCCGATTGGCATTGGAAAAACGCCGACGGCACCTTGGATATGGATAATCTGCTGTACGAATTTCAGGCTTTTTGGCAAACCAACTCCGAGGCTTGGGAGCAAACGGCCGAATATACGGAAGCCTTTCCGCACCTGTTGCTGATGGCTTTCCTGCAAAGGGTGATCAACGGCGGCGGCCGCATCGAGCGCGAATATGCCGCGGGCCGCGGACGGATGGACTTGGCGGTGGAATACAACGGCGCTTGGGATATTATCGAGATCAAGCTGCTGCGCGCCGGCAAAACTTTCGAAACGGTGACGGAAGAAGGCATTCGGCAAACGTTGCGTTACCGCGACAACTTTTCGCCGGTGCCCGTGCCGAAAAACAATGCACGCCCCGACTGTTATCTGATAGTTTTCGATCGCCGCCCCGACGCCAAAGAACGACCGTGGAGCGAACGCCTGAAACGGATAAAAACGGACGAGGTAACGGTATTCGGTTGTTGAAACATTATCGGAACTGCCCGAAAAATAAAAATCTTATCGGAACATTATTCCCGAACAATCGAAAAAACATTTATCTTGCGCCTCCATTGAATTTTTGTTATAGAGAATTGCAAATATTTGTTTTTCATACATAAATATACTTTGTGAAATCGATATTTAATAATTAATGAAGCAAAATGAATAAATATTGGGAAGAGGAACTTGAGACCATGCCGCGCGGCGAGCTGGAAAAATTGCAATTGAACCGCCTGAAAACAGCATTCGGGTATGCCGTTCAATCGCCGTACTATAAAAAATTATTCGGCGAACTCAAACTTACCGCCGACAGTTTCAACCATATCGACGACATTCGCAAGATACCGTTTACAACAAAAGAAAACTTGCGC
The DNA here is from genome assembly GCA_031547815.1 of Bacteroidales bacterium. Taxonomy (GTDB): domain Bacteria; phylum Bacteroidota; class Bacteroidia; order Bacteroidales; family UBA4181; genus JAIRLS01. The sequence goes on from JAVBRP010000266.1 coordinate 1,015, forward strand.
AGCAATTATCCGTACGGCTTGGTGGCGCTGCCGCTGCGCGATTCGATACGGCTGCATTCGTCGAGCGGAACAACGGGCAACCCGACGGTGATTTTCCATTCGCGCCACGATATTGATTCGTGGGCTAACCTCGTGGCCCGATGCCTCTATTCGGTAGGTGTACGCGATACGGATGTTTTCCAAAACACCAGCGGTTACGGAATGTTTACCGGAGGGTTGGGCTTTCAATACGGCGCCGAACGCTTGGGGTGTCTTACCGTTCCCGCGGCAGCCGGCAACAGTCGCCGACAAATCAAATTCATGCAGGATTTCGGCACCACCGTGGTGCACGCCATACCGAGCTACGCCATCCATCTGGCCGATGTGTTTGCCGAAGCGGGGCTCGATCCGCATCGCGACACGCGCCTGAAAACGCTGGTGATCGGCGCCGAGCCGCATACCGAAGAACAACGTCGCCGCATCGAGGATTTGCTGGGCGTGCGCGCGTTCAACAGTTTCGGCTTGTCCGAAATGAGCGGACCCGGCGTGGCTTTCGAATGCGAACATCAAAACGGATTGCACCTTTGGGAAGACGCTTTCTATTTGGAAATTATCGATCCAGACACTTTGGAACCCGTTCCCGACGGCGAAATCGGCGAACTGGTGCTGACTTCGCTCGACCGGCAAGCTATGCCGATATTGCGCTACCGCACGCGCGACCTGACGCGCATCATTCCCGGCGACTGCCCTTGCGGACGAACGCATCGGCGTATCGATCGCGTGAAAGGACGCACCGACGACATGTTCATCATCAAGGGGTGCAACATTTTCCCGATGCAAATCGAAAAGATTTTGATGCAAACGCCCGAAGTGGGCAACAATTATCTCATCACGCTCGACACCGTCAACAATTCGGACGAAATGCTCATCGAGGTGGAATTGAAAGACCTGTTTACCGACGATTACGGCCGCTTGGAAGAATTGGCCAAAAACCTTCGGCACCAAATACGCGACGAAGTGTTGGTGGCGCCGAAAATCAAGCTCGCGGAATCGGGATCGCTTCCCAAAAGCGAAGGAAAAGCAGTCAGAGTAAAAGATTTACGAAAAAATAAATAAATTAGTTTCAGGTTTAAAGTTTCAAGTTTAAGGTTGGGCAAAGCCATGTTATAGTTTCAAGTTTAAGGTTTAAGGTTTCAAGTTGGGCAAAGCCACGTAACCTTCCTTAAACTTCAAACCTGAAACTTCAAACCTGAAACTTCAAACCTGAAACTTCAAACCTGAAACTTTAAACCTCAAACTTTAAACTTGAAACCTCAAATTTTAAACCAAAATAAAATGACAACCATCAGACAATTATCCATTTTTTTGGAAAATAAATCGGGACGCCTCTCGGAAGTATTGGAAACTTTGGGTAACGAAAAAATCAATATCACGGCGCTGACTATTGCCGACACGTCGGAATACGGAATCCTGCGGTTGATCGTTTCCGACCCGGAAGAAGGCTACAAGCTGTTGAAAGCGCGCGGATTCAGCATCAACCTCACGGATGTGATTTCGTTGTCGGTACGGCACGAAGCCGGTTCGTTAGCCAAGGTGCTGAAAAAATTTTCGGAAGAAAAATTGAGCATCGAGTACATGTATGCTTTCAGCTTGGGCGAAAAAGCGATCGTCGTGTTGCGCACCGATAACCGTCCCAAGGCATTCGAGATCATCGAACGCAACAACTTCCCGCTGATCGACGAGGATGATTTAAAGGATTTGTAGCGGCACACGCCAAGAAGAAGGCGATACTTCACGCGATCATTTGGATTTGTTGAATTTTTGCTCTTTTACAAAAAAACAAATCTCGCAAAGACGCAAAGACGCAAAGCATGAAATGCAATTCTCCTTACGAAATGCTATTTCTTTGCGTCTTTGCGCCTTTGCGAGAGGTAATTAAAAAATTAAAAATCGAAAATTAAAACATGATTTGGAACGAAACGTTTGAATGCATGAGCCGCGAAGAGATGCGGAGATGCCAAAGCAGACGATTGGTGGATATGGTGGAACGTGT
>JAVBRP010000094.1:0-3134 GCA_031547815.1 Bacteroidales bacterium
TTCGGCGAACATTACGGATCGACGTTCGGAGCCGGAACGGAATCGGAAACGGTTTTCGTTGAAGCCGGCTACATGGCGACATCGGCCGATCCGGTTTCCGTTTTGGAGATCGGTTTCGGTACGGGGCTGAATGCCTTTCACACATTGCTCCGGGCCGAAAAACTCATGCGGCCGACATATTACGAAACCGTCGAACTTTATCCGTTGGACGACCGGACCGTCGGGGAACTTTCGACCGACAATCTTTTTCGCGAGCTGCACCGTGCGCCGTGGGATCGGCCAACGGTCGTTTCTCCGTATTTCGAACTTCGCAAGCGTAAAATCGACTTGCTTGAAGCGGAATTTACCCGGACATTCGATGCGGTGTATTTCGACGCTTTTTCGCCGGCCGTTCAGCCCGAAATGTGGAGCCGCGACATTTTTTCCAAGCTGTTTGCCGCAATGAGCGAACATGCCGTATTGACAACGTACTGCGCCAAAGGAGATGTACGTCGCACCTTGCAAAGCGTCGGATTTACGGTCGAACGGCTGCCCGGCCCGCCCGGAAAACGCGAGATATTAAGGGCCGAGAAATAACAATCGCATCGTTTTTTTTGCATTTTCGTGTAAAATATTGTAACCTCGCGAAACAATTTTCGTATATGTAATTGCAAAACGCAACAAAATAAATACAAGCGTGAATAAAATAAACCGAAAGGTGTTTCAATTGTTGTAATCATTTGAAAAAAATGATATATATTTGTGGTCAATATTTAAAATCTCACTCTTTCAAAAAAGAGCTTTATGGGCTTTGATGTTAACCGGTTATTTACCGAGATATGTGGAGATGATGTTTTTTTTGCTTATGAAGGAGAAATTACGTCGGATCGGATTAATATGATTTTGGAAGAAATTGAGCAAAAGTTGTCCGATGCGTCAACCGACCTTAAGGTAAGGAAGAAAATCTACAACATCATGGTGGAAAGTTTGCAAAACCTGTTTCACCATTCGGATGATGTGCCGGAAGATTTGATTCGGACACTGGGCAAAAGATACGGAATGATTGTCATAAAGAAGCAAAGCGATAGCTTCAGGTTGACTGTCGGGAATTTTGTGGCTTCGGACAAAGTCAAATTTCTGACCGAAAAAATCGAAAAAATCAATTCTTTATCGACCGACGAATTGAAAGAAATGTATAAGTTTATCCTCAATTACCAAAAACTATCCTCGAAAGGAGGCGGAGGTTTAGGATTGATCGACATAGCGCGAAAGTCGGAGGAAAAACTCGAATACATGTTTTATCCCTATAATGAAAAATATTATTTTTACAGATTAGATATATTTGTTTCAATTTAGAAATTAGATTTGCATAAATTATTAAAGTATTATGGACACACTGTCGATAGAAGGAACTCCCAAAACACCTACTGTTCGGTTTGATGGATCGAAAGGATTAGTCGAAATTAAAGGACGATCGATTCCCGAAAACTCAATCGAATTTTATAAGCCGTTAGTCGATTGGCTTGAGGCTTATGCAAAAGAAGCTAAACCTCAAACCCAAGTCAATATTCAATTAGAATATTTCAACACCAGTTCGTCGAAATGTATTTTGGATGTATTCAAAAAACTCGAAGCCATTCACAAAGCAAACGCCGGCGTCACCATCAACTGGTTTTACGACGAAGACGATGAGGATATGTTGGAAGCCGGACAAGATTATGAGTCCATAATCCGCATACCTTTCAAAATGATCGAGGTTGTAGGTTAACCAATCATGTACCTGATAAAAACACATCGAGCCGGGATGAACATTTTCAATCCGGCTTAATGTGTTTTCCCCCGTTCATATCCCGATTATCTGCCGAAATCTAACGCTTCTCCGCGCGAACGTTCGTCGAATACACCGTTGTCGTACACCAAATTACCGTTTACCCATGTTCGCGTCACCGACGAACGGAACACCCTGCCGTCGAAAGGCGACCACCCGCATTTATACAGAATATTTTCCGGCGACACCCGCCACGGTTTGTTGGTATCGACCAAAACCAGATCGGCCCGATAGCCTCGACGAATAAAACCTCTGTTCCGGACGCCGAACAACAGCGCCGGGTTGTGACACATTTTTTCGACCACCTGTTCTATGCCCATGCGCTTGTTTAAATAAAACTCAAGCATCGCCACCGGCGAATGCTGCACCAACGGCCCGCCCGACGGCGCTTTGAAATAAGTATTTTGCTTTTCCGACAGCGTATGCGGCGCATGATCGGTTGCCGCCACATCGATGGTGCCGTCCATCAATGCATCGAATAACATTTCGCGGTCGTCTGCCGTTTTGATTGCCGGATTCCATTTGATGAACATCCCGTTCTTTTCGTAATCGGCATCGCAAAACCAAAGATGATGAATGCAAACTTCCGACGTAATCCGCTTTTCGGTGAGCGGCACGTCGTTGCGAAACAATCGCGTTTCCTTACCGGTGGAAAGATGCAGCACATGCAGGCGCGCATTGTGCTTTTGCGCCAACGCCACCGCCTGCGATGTCGACCGGAAACAAGCCTCTTCGCTGCGGATCATCGGATGACACGCCACGGGAACATCATCGCCGTAGCGTGCGCGAAACGCTTCGATGTTCCGCCGGATGATGCTTTCGTCCTCGCAATGCACCGCAATAAGGCCCGGCACTTCGGCAAAAATCTTTTCCAGCGTTTTTGAGTCGTCCACCAGCATATTGCCTGTGGAAGAACCCATAAAAACTTTCACCCCGCAAGTCTTCGAAAAATCGGTACGAAGCAATTCGTCGATATTTTCGTTCGTTGCGCCGATATAAAACGAGTAATTGGCCAAAGATTTTTGGGCGGCAGTTGCAAATTTTTCCGCCAGCAATTCTTGCGTGACGGTTTGCGGAACGGTGTTGGGCATTTCCATGTATGAAGTGACACCGCCCGCCACCGCCGCTTTCGATTCGGTATATATGTCGCCCTTATGCGTCAAGCCCGGTTCGCGGAAATGAACCTGATCGTCGATCACTCCCGGCATCAGGAATTGCCCTTCCGCATCGACCACAATGCTTCCGGACAGAACGGCTTCGGGTACGTCCGAATAAAAAATATCGGCAATATCGCCTTCGCGGATCAGGACGCTGCCTTTCCGTGTCA
>JAVBRP010000230.1:0-5305 GCA_031547815.1 Bacteroidales bacterium
GCACCGCTACGGTTCCCAATCCGGTAATTCCCGTTTTGGACATGCCGATACACAAGCCGCAAAAAACAATTGCGACCCACTCCCAAGATGATAGATCAAAGTTCAAGGTTTGAAGTTTAAAGTTTGAAGTTTAAGGTTTCAAGTTACGCGGCTTTGCCCAACTTGAAACTTGAAACCTTAAACTATTCCCCGTCGTATGCAGCTATTCTTTTCCTCAAAAGATAAATTTCCTGCCGCATCTTTTCCATACGTGTCAATAAGTGACGGATGGCATCGATTCCCTCGATATTGATGGACAGGTCGTAATGCCATCGGGCGTATCGTTCCAGATCGGACAGTTGCGATACCGAAAGATACTGCACCCCGTCTTCGAACTGAAGATCGATTAAACCCTCATCGGCCAACAGTTCGATAAACGACATCTCTATATCCGTTTTTCGGCAATATTCGCCGAGAACAATAAAATCGGTGGTTTGCATGCGTTGAGGTATTTATGATTTGGACAATTCCGCAAATAGTTTTCTCTGACGGTCGGTCAGTCCGGTGGGTATCGTGATGTTGAAAGTAATGATCAGATCGCCGAATTGCCCGTCCTTTTTGTACACGGGAAATCCTTTCCCTTTCAAGCGTACCCTTGTGCCGTTTTGAGTTTCGGGCTTCACCTTTATCCGCACTTTTCCGTCGAGGGTATTTACCGACTGCTCGCCGCCCAAAACGGCCGTGTACAGGTCGAGCGGCGTTGTTACGTAGAGATCGTCGCCCGAGCGCTTGAATTCCGGATCGTCGGCAATTCGGAACATGATGTACAAATCGCCGCCTTGACCTCCATCGGCTCCGGAGCCGCCCTGACCCGGCAAACGGATCATCTGCCCGTCGGCAACTCCCGCCGGCACGGTAATTCGAATCTTCTTCCCGTTCACATCCAACGTCTGTTTGTGCGTTTGTGCGGCATCGCGCAGGCTCAGGTGCAGCTCGGCATTGATATCCCGACCTCGAAAACCTCCTCTGCGCCCGCTTCTTCGCCCGCCGTGCGCTCCGAAAAGCGATTCGAAGAAATCCGAAAAGCCGCCGGCATCACCGCCTTCGCCGAAGCCCGAAAAATCGACCGTCGACCAAAAATCGCCCGCGCCGCCCGCTTGCGCTTGCGCCTGCCGTTGCCGTTCCGCTTCGAATTGATCGGCATGTTGCCAATGCTCGCCGTATTGATCGTATTTCTTGCGCTTCTCCGGATCGCTCAACACCTCGTTGGCTTCGTTGATCGCCTGAAACTTCTTATGTGCGTCGGGATTATCGGGATTCATGTCGGGATGATATTGGCGCGCCAACTTCCGATAAGCTTTTTTGATATCGCTTTCCGACGCATTCTTGTCCACGCCGAGAATTCGATAATAGTCTATAAAGGCCATATCCGTATAGATTCAATGATGTGTTCGATTACCGCTACAAATATACTATAATAACGTTGCCGCCGGACAAAAGTTGGAAAAGAACGAATGCGAAATTCAATGATTTCATGATGCTGCGATTCCAAAAATTAACGTTTTTTTTGCTGTTCCCGATTCCGGGAAATACACTATATTTGTTCTTTTTTTCCGGATGCGCATCGTTTCGTTGCCATAACATAATGTATCCAAGCGCATCCGGTTTTATTATCCGTATTCAACAAAAGTAAACAAAAACCACACAGCAGTATGCAGATATCGTATCGATGGTTGCGGAATTATATCCAAACCGATTTATTGCCCGAAAAAATCTCAGAAATATTAACCTCCATCGGCTTGGAAGTGGAGTCGTTAGACGAGTTTTGCCCCGTGAAGGGCGGCCTCGAAGGCTTCGTGATCGGCGAAGTGCTGACTTGCGCGAAGCATCCCGATGCCGATAAGTTGAGCGTTACGACGGTGAACGCGGGCGGCGACACTCCGCTGAACATCGTTTGCGGCGCGCCCAATGTGGCGGCGGGGCAAAAAGTGGCTGTGGCAACCATCGGGACAACGATTTATTCGGGCGACACCGAGTTTAAGATCAAAAAAGCGAAGATACGCGGCGCGGAGTCGGAAGGGATGATTTGTGCCGAAGACGAGTTGGGTCTCGGCAAGAGCCACGACGGCATCATGGTGCTCGACGCTTCGGCTGTTCCGGGAACGCCCGCCAAGGAATATTTCAAGATCGAAACCGATTATATTTTCACGATAGGGCTTACGCCCAACCGCATCGACGCGGCGTCGCATATCGGCGTGGCGCGCGATCTGGCGGCTTATCTGGCGGTGAATACGAACGATTTCTCGAAAGAGATATGTTTTTCGATGCCGTCGACGGAGGGTTTTGCGACGGACAACACCGATCGTCCGATCGAGATCGCGGTGGAAGATGCGGAAGCGTGCCCGCGATATGCCGGTTTGACGATCAGCGGCGTTGCCGTGGGGCCGTCGCCGGAGTGGCTGCAAAACCGGTTGCGCGCCATCGGTTTGACGCCGATCAACAACGTGGTGGACGTAACCAATTTTGTGCTGCATGAGATGGCGCAACCGCTTCATGCGTTTGATGCCGACAAGGTGACGGGCGGCAAGGTTGTCGTGAAAACGATGCCGGAGGGAACGCCGTTTGTGACGTTGGACGGCGCGGAACGCAAGTTGGCGGCCGACGATCTGATGATCTGCAACGCGGAAAAAGGAATGTGCATCGGCGGGGTGTTCGGCGGGCAAGAGTCGGGCGTCACGGATGCAACGAAGAATATTTTCCTGGAAAGCGCGTATTTCAATCCGCAATATATTCGCCGCACGGCAAAGCGTCACGGGTTGAATACGGATGCGTCGTTCCGTTTCGAGCGGGGCATCGATCCGAACAACACGGTGTATGCGCTCAAGCGCGCGGCAATGTTGATCAAGGAAGTTGCGGGAGGGAGCATCAGTTCCGAAATCACGGATGTGTATCCCAAGCCTGCGAGCCGATGCAGAATTGAATTGAATTTCCGCCATCTCAATAAATTGATCGGTCAGGAAATAGCGCCCAAGATCATCAAAACGATTCTGGAGGCTTTGGATGTGGAGATCGAAAGCCGGACGGCTTACGGTATGGTGATCAAGATACCGCTCTACCGCGTGGATGTGCAGCGCGAAGCGGATGTGGCGGAGGAGATTCTCCGGATTTTCGGATACAACAACATCGATTTCAGCGACGAGTTGCATTCGACCCTCTCCTACTCACAAAAGCCCGATCGCGAAAGGGTGATCAATACGATCGGCGATTATTTGACCGGTTGCGGGTTCAACGAAATTATGTGCAATTCGCTCACCAGGACTTCGTATTATCGCGATTCGGAATGTTTCCCGGCGGCGCGGTGCGTGAATATTCTCAACCCGTTGAGTCAGGATTTGGGTTGCATGCGCCAAACGTTGCTTTTCGGCGGGTTGGAAACGGTGATTTACAATATCAATCATAAGAATCCCGACTTGAAGCTGTACGAGTTCGGCAATTGCTATTTCACCGAGCCGGAACATGCCGATCAGGTGTTGAAGGGCTACAACGAGCAGCAGCATTTGGCGTTGATCGTTGCGGGCGACAAAGCCGGCGGCAACTGGAGCACGCCCGAACAGGCGTCGACGTTCTTTACGTTGAAGGCGTACGTCGAAAACATTTTCAAGCGTTTGGGCATCGAAGTGTCGGCGCTCAAAACGGAAGCGATTGCGGGCGAAGTTTTTGCGGAAGGGTTGTCGTATTCGCTCGGGAAAAACGTTTTGGCAGAAGTCGGGGCGGTGCATCCGAAAATGCTGCAACGGTTCGACATCAAGGCGCCGGTGTATTATGCCGATTTCCGGTGGGATGTCGTGCTGCAATCGGTCGGGAAGACGAAGATCGTTTATGCAGAGCTTCCGCGGTTTCCCGAAGTGCGTCGCGACCTGTCGTTGTTGGCGGACAAGAAAGTGCGGTTCGTCGATATTTGCGATGCGGCAAAACGTACGGAGCACAAGCTGTTGAAAGACATCAACCTGTTCGACGTGTACGAGGGCGACAAGATCGAAAGCGGCAAAAAGTCGTACGCGGTAAGTTTCATTCTGCAAGACCCGGAACAAACGCTGACGGACAAGCAAATCGACAAAACGATGCAACGGATCGCGGAAGCGATCGGAAAAGAAACGGGGGCGCAAATAAGGCAATAGTTTAAAGTTTGAGGTTTAAAGTTTAAAGTTGCGCCGGTATCGGTGGGTTTCATAACTTCATTTCGACCCTGTCAGCAGCTTCGCAGCCTGACAGGTCGTTGACGCGATGACCTGACAGGTAGGGTCATTACTTGGATGATATTACCCTTTGCGGGGATAAAATATTTTTATAACATCCTTAATGAAATAACCTATATCAATTACTTGTTATGTTAGAATTTGACGATTTTATTTACCACGAGTCGCGTATTCCTAAGGGAGTTACAGATTTTTTTGACAATCTGGAGCAGAAGTTTGCGGATGAAATCAAAAATTCGCCGAAAGCAAAGGCTTATTTTGAAAAGTTCAAGGCAAGTGATCTCGAATATTTTATCAAAAGTTATGTTCGAGCAAAAACGGATCTTGTGAGATATTACAAATCATATAACTCCGAATACCGCGAGATTGAGGAATATGAGTACAGGTTCCACGAAAGAGCGGAAAGGGCGCTGCATCTTATCCTGCAAAAGAAACTGTTCAACATACAGTTGAAATGGCGTGCCGGTATGGTGAAATTCGAATCGAACTTAGACGATTTGAGCCGTCCCGGGTTAGATATCAGCTTCGATTTCTCTTTTTGGGAACGCCATATCGCTTCGTGCCCGTTCATCGAGCCGATCACCGAACACGAGAAAGATATCATGAAAGAATATCTGCTGACGGTGGTTCCCGACAGGTACGGGTCGGATATTGACGATGCTTACGGGGAATGGCAGGAATATTATACGGTCATGGAAAAGGATGAGGATGGCGATCTTTGCAATATGCCCGATTGGTACGAGTTCTACGATTTAAGAATGGGCACCGGCTCGCTGCTGATCTTGCCCAACCTGAGAGAGGAAAAGGAAGATTTTTACGTGCAATTGAGCCGTGACAACCAACGGAGCGCAACGTCGGCGCCGCTATCGGAACCGGAAGAGGATAACCGACCCGGTTTGTTCGGGTACGGGCAGGATATTATCGATTTGGCCAAAGTTTACGAGACGGATAAATATTTCGTGCAACTGTTCAAGGGCTACGCAGCGGAGTTTCGCAAAAAAAACCGCTCGGTGGCGCCGGAGGAAATAGAGTATGCGGTGGAAGACCTGACTATGGCCGACCGGAATGTA
>JAVBRP010000139.1:0-4360 GCA_031547815.1 Bacteroidales bacterium
GACAAACCAATCGAGCTGAAGTGCCGGAACTGCGGCTCCCGGATGTACGGACGGTTTTGCCATGTTTGCGGACAGGACTTGTTTGCCGGGCGAACAAACGGCTCCCGGAATATTGCCTATAACTTTCTCGACAGCATTTACGCTGTCGATACCAAGATATTCGATACCCTGAAATTACTTCTGTTTTACCCGGGCAAACTGTCCCTTGAATATTACCGGGGGCGTATTATCCGCTATGTACACCCTTCGAAGCTGTTTTGGTTCATTTCCATCGTATTCTTTTTGTTCCTCTCATCCCGGTTCGAAGTCGAAATCGGGAAGGAGGGCAAGGAAAAAGCGAAGACCGAAAAGACAGCAACAATGACCGATACGAAAACCAAAACATTCGATATCGTAATAGCCGGGAATCAATCGGCCGAAAAAACGCCGGAGAAAAATGATCCGGCGGAAAAAATCGCAAAAGTTCAGGCAGTAACGGCAGATTCCATACACCGTTCCGCCGATAAAGTCAAAGTTACCAAGCCCAAAGCCAGGAAGGACAACAACTCTGTGGAAGATATCGGACAAATAATAAGTAAAGATAAATTCATCGGCACATTTTGGGCTTATGCGCCTTATGCCACCATAATGCTGATCCCTCTCTTTTCCTTCCTGTTGTTTATCTTCTTCAGGAAATACATGAGAAAATATTCCGGCCACATGATATTTGCATTACATTTTCATGCTTTTGTATATTTGTTCATAGGAATCGTCGTTCCGGCTTCCGATCTTTGGCCCTCCGTCTTGTCCGGCTATCTCATGTTTATCCCTTTCATCTACCTGTACATTGCTGTTTATAATTTCTACAGACCCCGAATGATCCCTGCATTTTTCAAATTGGTGACGATTGCCGGTATCTACTTTTTCATAATGATCTTTGTGCTGGTCGTATTTGTTATTTTTGTTGTATATAAAGCGTCAGGCGAAAATTTTGCAAAGTTCTTGGAAGTTGCTATAGAAGCTGTTTGAGATTTTATCGCGAAAGGAAACGAGTATAAAAACAAAAACCTCCGAGAGATTCTATATACTCGGAGGTTTTTGTTTTATCGAATAATTCCCCTTACAGCTGTTTCAACTTCAAGTTCTTCCATGCAACTTTGATACCGCCGCCGCTGTGTATCTGCAAAGCGATGCGTCCTTGCGCCTTGCCTATTTTTTCGTCTTTCAGGTCAACCATTTGTGTGCCGTTGAGCCAAGTAGTCACTTGGTCGCCCTTCGCGAGAATACGCATGGTATTCCATTCGCCCGGTTTCAGGATATTTTCCTTTTCGTCGGGGATTTGCACCAACCAACCGCGACCGTACGATTCGTAAATACCGCCGGTATCGTGATTCGGGGGAGCCACTTCCACTTGCCAGCCGGCAATCTTGACGCCTTCGCCGATAACCGAACGGAAGAAGATACCGCTGTTGCCGTCGGCTTCCTGCTTGAAATCGGCCGTCAGTTCGAAATCGTCATAATATTCGCGCGTTCCCAGATAACCGTATTGTTTGTCGGGGCCGCTTTCGCAATACAGCAAACCGTCCTTGACATACCACAGTTCCGTGCCGTAAATATCCCATCCGTGAAGGTCCTTGCCGTTGAATAAGTCAACTTCTTTCGTTTTGCGGGGCAATTCTCTGACCTTGATGTTGCGATACCAGGATCTGTCGCCGTGATCCTGCAAAGAGAAAACACCTCTGTGCGCCAAACCGTATTCGGGAGCGGTAGTCCATTTGCCGCTGTTCTTGCGTTGGAACCAATCATCCGTCCACGCTTCGAATTCCACCACCTTTTCGCCGTTGAGCCAATGTTCTACATGGCCGTTATCGAACACTATTTTCATGCTGTTCCATTCGCCTGCGGGTTTGAGTTTCGTCTTGGCGGGATCGGCCACGTGCATGGCATAATCGGCGCAAGCCATCTGCCAATCTTCCAACTTACCGGGGAAACCGACATTATCGATTATTTGAATCTCGGGACCGGTGAGGTAAGGCGTTTTGTATTGCGCTCCTTCCACCACATGATAGAGAACACCGCTGTTTCCGCCTTTGGCAATCTTCCAATCGAATACCAATTCGAAGTTCTCGTATTGTTTATCGGTAACGATATATCCGTTGCCGTCATCGCCTTTGCCCAAAGCGGCCAAAGTGCCTTCTTCCACGACCCACGGCGCGGTCACTCCCGTTCCGTTGTAATCGCGCCATCCGTTAAGTGTTTGGCCGTCGAACAACAATTCCCACCCTGCTGCCTTTTCGGCTTCGGTGAGTACATTAGGCTTCGTTCCGCAGGCGGTCAACAAAACGACAGCCGCCGATACATACAAACTTACTTTTTTCATTTATTTGGTTTTGATTATTGATTGTGTGTTGATTATTATTCCTTGACTCTTGTAAATATTATCGGCAGTTCGCCCGTCGAAGGCCCGGTTGCTGTTCCTCGAACCGTTCCTTTTTCTTCCCAAACGGAAACTTCAATTTTTTCGTTACCGGCATTGATGATGCCCGTCAGTTTTCCGCCCTTTTGCATCAGTGTTTGATCGGTGAGCTTTGTTTGTGTTTCAACGAAAAAGATGTCCGCTCGATAAACTTTTTCATTTTTCGTGATGTCCACAACATACTTTTGATATCCCTCGGGCGCATCGGGAACGTGAACGTCCCATTTGCCCCTCATTTTTTCCTTGAATACTCGGTTGTTCATGGCGACAGCCATAAAACTGTATACAAGGATCATCCCTAAAAATAAGTAGAACCTTTTCATGGTGAATACGTGTTTGGTTATGGATTATGGGATGACAAAAGTACATATTTATGCCGGATAAAAACACAAAAAAACGAATAAAAAATATCCGAAATATCGAATGAAATTACATAAAATCGCATGTTGCGAAATTCGCTCATATAAAGTATCTTTGATGAAAAATATGAAGGATGATGTTCACGAAACGAAACATATTGTATTGTATCATAGCGTTATTATCGATGGTGTCGGTTGAATGTACGAATTCCCCGTTGGGCCGGCAACAACAAACGTTGCCCGACGAAGAACCCGAATTTTCGATGCTTCCGGGAGAGGGTAAGCCGCTTTTTGACGATCATTCGCTGAAAGGATGGGAGATTATTCGCTACGGCGGAGAAGGCGAGCCTTTTATGAAAAAGGGGGTGCTGACGTTACCGATGGCGACTGCCGGAATGCTTACCGGGGTTCGCTACATCGGCGATTCCTTGCCGACATACAATTACGTCATTACGTTGGAAGCGCGACGGATGGAAGGGAACGACTTTTTTGTCGGGCTTACCTTTCCTTACAGGGATTCTTTCGCAACGCTTATTCTCGGCGGATGGGCAGGCTCCGCTTGCGGTTTGTCGAGCATCGACGGGCGCGATGCTTCGGAGAACGAGACTTCGCGATTCATTCATTTTAAAGACAAACAATGGTATCCCGTTCGGTTGCGCGTCACCGCCGACAGCATTCGCGCAATCGTCGATACGATACGCTTGGTCGACATTGCTTGCGCCGGCAAGGAAATTCACCTTCGCAGCGGGACATACGGCTCTACTCCGCTCGGCTTGTCGACCTACGTCACCACCGGCGAAATACGGAACATGCGGCTCAAAAGAATAGACCCGGAATAAACGCTGCGTAGAGGCTGTTCAATCATTCATCCCTACCGAGGCAACATCGGGAAAAGCGCCAATATTTCCTTTTTGTCGGGCATTTTTCCGTATTCGCATATCTCAAATGCTTCGAAATAAAGTGCATTTTTTAATTGTTGCGGAGTATACCAATTCAAAGCGGCCTTTTCGAATTTACCTTTCGTATCGACCATGTATCGGTCGATAAGGAATTTTTTTCGTCCCGGTTTGTCTTTGGGTATTGTTTCCAAAATGCCTTCATTCCAAGGGAGCCATTCGAACATTTGCGATTCGTGCGCATAAATTGCTTCGACTTTTTTGTCGACGGCGGGAGTAATATCGATTACTATGTCGGGAGTAAAAGGGTTCGGCTTTTTGAAATCGTCGGCATGATACAGGAAAACGGGCGCTTTCAACAGCGGTTTTCCTTCGGGTACCATCAGCGGAACGGAAATCATATACGCCGCATCCTGCACGAGCGCCGATGCATATCGGTGATCGGGATGATAATCGTTGGGACGATGTACGATCACTATATCGGCTTCCCAATCGCAAATCAAACGAATGACAGCTTTTCTGTTCTCGATGGTCGGCATCAATTCGCCGTCGTGATTGTCCAGGTTTTCATATACAATTCCAAAAATCCCGGCGGCCTCCTGCATTTCTTTTTTACGGCGAGCGGCAAGTTCCGGCGATTTCATGGCATG
>JAVBRP010000242.1:0-4871 GCA_031547815.1 Bacteroidales bacterium
TCTTACGATCTTCTTATCCGGGTTCCATTTAAATTCTAAAAAATGACTCTTGCAGTAATCGGTAGCGGAAGTTGGGCTACGGCCTTGGTGAAAGTGCTTTGCAACAATGTGAAGCATATCAATTGGTACATTCGCGAACCGGATATTCGCGAATCCGTTGCCACGTATCAAACCAATTGCCGCTATATGAGTTCGATACAATTGGACACTTCGAAGATCAAGATTTTCGACGATGCCGACAAAGCGGTGAAAAAGGCGGATATGTTGTTGTTTGCCGTTCCGGCGGCTTTCCTGAAAGTCACCACCGAAGGTATGTCCGCGAAGTTTACCGATAAACCGGTGTTTTCGGCCATCAAAGGCATCGTACCGGGCGAAAACATTACTGTGGGCGAATATTTCAACCGTCGGTTCGACTTGCCGTTCGATCGGTTCGGCGTTGTTTCCGGGCCTACGCACGCCGAAGAAGTGGCGCTGGAACGACTGTCTTATCTCACGGTAGCTTGCAAGGAACGCGAACAGGCCGAACTGATGGCCGCACAGCTCAATTGTCGTTACATCAAAACAGTGATTTCGAACGATATATACGGAATCGAATACGGAGGCATACTCAAAAACATCGTTGCGCTGTGTGCGGGTGTTGCGCACGGTTTGGGCTACGGCGATAATTTTACGGCCGTGTTGGTTTCCAACGGTTTTGCCGAAATCAAACGGTTCATCGAGCAAAGTTATCCCGCCGAACGAGCCGTGGAACAATCGGCGTATTTGGGCGATCTGCTGGTGACTTGTTATTCGCAATTCAGCCGCAACCGCACTTTCGGGACGATGATCGGAAAGGGTTATTCCGTAAAGTCGGCGCAACTGGAACTGAACATGGTGGCCGAAGGTTATTACGCCGCCGAATGCATGCACGAGATCAACAAACGCTACAACATCGACCTTCCGATCGTGAATGCGGTGTACAATATGTTGTACGAAAAAATATCGCCGGCAGTGGAAATACGACTGTTGAGCGAGCAATTTCGGTAATATTTGATAAATTTGCATTATTTTTGAAGGTTATTCAATAAAAGAAAAAGGCCATGACAACAAAAACAAAAAGTGTCAAAACGACAAAAAAAACGACGGCAAAAAAACCTAAGATTTTATTTGAAAAGTCGCCGAGAGTTATGTTTTTCGATATGTTTAAGGGGAAAATAATCGAAAGCGAAGATTGTTGGGATTGAGTATGACCAGATATTTAATCGACTCTCAAATTCTGATTTGGACTTTTTCTCGGAGCAGCGAATTGGCCATACCGATCAAAAACGAGTTGGAAGACTTGAATAATGCTATTTATGTAAGTTATGCAAGTTTGACCGAAATTGCAACGAAACATCGCGATGGCAAATTGAAATTTTCGGTTCCGTTTGATATTTTCATGAATCAAATTCAAGAACGAAACGGGTTTCGATTATTGGAAATCCGTCCGTTTCATATTTTGATGCTCAACCGGATACAACCGTTCGACGGGCATAAGGACCCTTTCGATCATATCATCATTGCGCAGGCTATAGCCGAACAGATGTGCCTGATAAGTGCTGACAGGCATTTTCCGCATTACACTAATCAAGGCTTGGAGCTTCTGCAAAACAAATAGTTAACATTTACCCGATTGTTTACCGACGAATATTGGATGCGCGAGGCGCTTAAGGAAGCCCGCACGGCAGGCGAAAAGGACGAAGTTCCGGTCGGGGCGGTGATTGTTGCCGGCAATCGAGTTATTGCGCGGGCGCATAACCTCACGGAAACGCTCAACGACGTAACGGCGCATGCCGAAATGCAGGCAATTACTGCCGCCGCATCGTATCTCGGCGGGAAATATCTGAAAGACTGTACGCTTTACGTAACGCTCGAACCTTGCACCATGTGCGCCGGAGCGCTTTATTGGGCGCAAATAACCCGAATTGTTTACGGCGCATCCGATCCCAAGCGCGGGTTTTCGTTAAGCCCCGTATCGCCGCTGCATCCGTCGACGGGTGTGACTTTCGGAATACTCGAACCGGAATGCGCCGGTTTATTGAAGGATTTTTTCGAGAGGAAAAGGAAATAAGCGATGTGTTATATCTCGCATCATCCGAAAACGCATAGTTTGACCGCGCCCGGAAATCAAAAATCGAAAATTGCTTACAGCACCAATATCATCCGCAATATTTGATCGATGTTTCCGCGATCCTTTTCATAGAAGATGCTTCTGAGTTTCTTTAATGCGTTGTATATCTGTGTCTCTACGGTTCGTACCGACAGTTGCAACTCTTCGGCTATTTCGGCGGCTTTCTTGTCATCAAAATAGGCCATTTTAAACACGTCCTTGGTTTTTTCGGGCAACTTTTCGATTTCCCGTTTCACCATATTCAACTGTTCTTCGCGAATCAGCAATTGTTCGGGCGATTGATAATAAGCCGCTTCCCTTATTTGCAGGTCGATGGTTTGACGGGCTTCGTAGTCGGCTTTTATTTTGAGGTGCTCCAAATAATTGATGCAGCGATTGCGGACGGCGCGAAACAAATAGGCTTGCAACGACTCGTTGATCGGCGACGATTCGCGCGCCACCCAAATACGCATGAAAACATCCTGAACCAAGTCCTGCGCCGTTGCCCGATCGGTAAACTTTTCGGCGAAAGCCAGCAATCCGGCTACATATTTTCGGTAAACTTCCCGAAAAGCCTCCATATCGCCTTTGTTCACGCGATCAATGATTGCTTGTTCCGATTTATTTGCAGGGTTCATGCACAAAAAACAGAGAGGCGATTAAAAATAGTTTATAAAAAACATTGCAAGATTACGTATTTTTTACAAGTTAGCTGTCTATATATCGAAATATTTTAAAAATGGACGATAATACCCAAAATACACATTTGTTAGCGATTCGTTACATGCAAGGCGTTTGCACGGAAGAAGAGCGAACGCGGTTTCATGCTTGGCTTCAAGAAAGTCCGGAAAACGAAATTCAATTCTTTCAAATGAAAGAAATTTTCGATACGCGGAACCGTATCCCGGAAAGGGAAAGCGCGCGCGCCACGGGGAAGAGGCCGATCGGCGCCGGAAAGAACCGCAGGCGGTTGCATGTTTCGCAAGCGATGCGGTACGCCGCAATCGTTGCTGTTTTATTCGGGGGCGCTTTCATTTTTTACCTGACCGGAAAGAAATCGCAACCGGACGCGCCGGTTTACGTCAAACAAATGGTGGTGCACAATACGCGCGGCGTCTACCAATTGGTGCTGCCCGACGGCAGCAGGGTGTGGCTGCACGGAGGTACGACGCTTGTGTATCCCGAACGGTTTTCGGACAGCCTTCGAACGGTCGATTTGCAGGGCGAGGCGTATTTTGCCGTACAGGCCGATACCGATCACCCGTTTGTGGTGCAAACGCCCACGGCTAAGGTTCGCGCCACAGGCACGGAGTTCAATATCACCGCTTATCCGAAAGACAAGGTAACGACAACCACGCTGGTAAAAGGTATCGTAGACGTTCGGCCCAACAATTTGGCGAAGGCGGTACAATTAAAATCGGGCCAGCAAGCATCGGTGACGGTGAGCGATGTTCGGATCGGAGCAAACCCCGAGAACAAGCCTGACGCCGCCGTGAAAAAGGACATGCC
Organism: Bacteroidales bacterium; assembly: GCA_031547815.1. Lineage (GTDB taxonomy): Bacteria > Bacteroidota > Bacteroidia > Bacteroidales > UBA4181 > JAIRLS01. The sequence continues at coordinate 3,638 of JAVBRP010000242.1, forward strand.
GGTGGTGGTGCAGGACATCAACCCGGAATTGTTTGCCGATTGGAAAGACGGAATTTATCGTTTCAAAAACGAACCTTTCCGGAACATCGCGTTGCGTCTCGAAAAAATGTACGGCGTCGAAATCCGGATCGAAAGCAACGATTTGCAAAAGGCGTTCTTTTCGGGAATGTTTACAACCGATTACAGTTTGAAAGAAGTGTTCGAGATCATCGACATCAGTAACCCGGTTGCATACCGGATGGAAAATAAAATCGTATTCATCAAAAATCGAAAATAATTGTTATAGTATAAATTTTAAAAAATCGAAAAGCCTATGAAATAGTTGTTGACCCGTAATATTGCTCCTCATGCAATAAAAAAAGGATCGGAAGATACTTGCACTATCCCCGATCCGGATGTTTTTAAATCGTTGCCTGCCAATCAACGTTGGAAGAAATTGGCGTATTTTTAATCTAAAAACAGTCAAAGTTATGTTTTTTTTTAATAATGATAAGGAAAAATCTTTTTCACGCAGTGTATTGTTGATTATGAAAGTATCTATTGTTTTATCTTTAGTCTTTGCGGTGCACGTGTCGGCAAGCGTGTATGCGCAAAGCGCAAAAATTTCCCTGAATTTTGAAGGGACGGCGCTGGGAGATGTTCTCAGCCAAATAGAAAAGGAAACGGAGTTTGTGTTCTTCTATCGCCACGGAACCATTGACAATAACCTCAAAGTCAATGTTCATGCGAAAGATCAAAACATCAACACCGTATTGCAGGAGGTATTCCGCGGCACCGGCATCGAGTATTCGATCAAAGACCGACTGATCATACTGGGACAGAAAGGCGCCGATGAAACCCAAATGATACAACAGGGCATTCGCATTACGGGAACCGTTACCGACAACGGCGTGGCCATGCCGGGTGTGAACGTGGTGGTGAAAGGAACCACCGTCGGAGTTATTACCGATATCGACGGGCGTTATACCATCACCGTTCCCGACAAGAATTCGGTACTGCTCTTCTCGTTCATCGGATACACCACAAGCGAAATAACGGTGGGCGATCAAACAAATATCAATGTCGCGCTTGACGAGGATACCCGGGAAATAGAAGAAGTGGTGGTTGTCGGTTACGGCGTGCAACGCAGAAGCGACTTGACGGGCGCCGTAGGTTCCGTGAAATCCGAAGACATTGTCAGGGCAAACCCCACGCAACCGGCTAAAGCTCTGCAAGGTCAGGTTTCGGGGATGAA
>JAVBRP010000079.1:0-4932 GCA_031547815.1 Bacteroidales bacterium
TTATTTCCGACGTATCCTGATTTTGATGCCTCTTGCTTTTTCAGGGTGTTCCGCCACAAAAATAAAGTAACCGCCGCCGCCGGCGCCCGAAAGTTTCCATCCGATGGCATCGCCTTTGTGTTCTTCCAGATTTTCGAGGATTTCCTTGTCCACCATGTTGGGGAACATCGCGATTTGCGCTTCGAACGAGTTTCGGAATGTATCGCCGAATGCCCGAATATTCATATCGAGAATCGCGTTCCAACAATTGTCGGCGGCATCGGCCAACGCTTTCACTTTGGTGCGGGTAATATTGGTGTTGTTCAGCACATTATAAGAGTTGCGTCGCGGCGACAACGCTACCAAATAGATATGATTTTCGATCCAACGCAAAACGTCTTCGTCATGAACGGAAGTGATCGTATGCGGCCAATAGTCGTCATCGTAATCCAACTTATTGAGTCCCGGAAGCACGATTCCCAAAGCATCCTGCGACCCGCTGATTTCTTTTTTCCCCGGAGGATTTTCGAAGCAGAACAACGTCTTGGCCAATTTCTCCGGATCGCCGTGAGGAATATCGGTTTGCCAAATTTCGATGGCTTTGTTGCGGGTGCTGGTCGACATGCCGCTGCGATCGTTAAACTCGTAGTCGGGTTCGACGCTGATAGTGAGCACCGGCCCCGGATGATATTTGGAAACATACGGCTGATCCATCCATCCGCCGGCAAGGTCAATGCGATACGGTATCAAACATTCTTTACGCAATGTCGTGGTGGAGCGAACAGGCAATTGCCCGTGAGGGATGCGTTTGCTAACGACATATTCAATGTTCAACTCGCGGCATATTTTTTCCTTTTCGGGAGTGTGCCCGTCTTCATTGACAAAAAAAATGTCGGGCTTGAATTTTTTCATGTCGTCCAAAAAGTCAATCAATCCGCTGCCCGAATTAACCCATGCATCCGTAACCACCTTGAGCGCTTTCACCATGTACAGGCGTTCCTGCTCGGTATTGACGGTTTTGCGACCTTTCAGTCCCGAAATGGTTTTGTCGGAACCGATCCCGACATACAGATTGCCGTGTTCCGCCGCCTCTTCAAAAAAAGCGACGTGTCCGCTGTGTAACAGGTCGAAGCAGCCGCTTACGAAAACTTTTTTCATCAATAAAATTATTGTGAGAAGTGTTCTTCTCGATTACATATTTCTCCGGAATATAACCGATTCAGGAATGCGAAATAAATAACTTCGTCCTTTTTTTGTTTTCACCCCGACCCTAAAGGGAGTTTCGGTATGCCGGCACACCGAAACTCCCTTTAGGGTCGGGGTGAAAACATTGGTAATTTATTTTTCACGCCACTGAGTCGGTTTTTATAACGAAAAAAACAAAAATACGTCATTTTTTTGGTAAAGCAATGCGATTCAGTCGACAAGAGCATCTTCTTCAACCAAATCTTCTTCAATGCGAAGATTGCCGACGATGAAATGCTGCCTGTCCGGTGTATTTTTGCCCATGTAGAAGGTGAGCAGCTCTTGAATCATATCTGTTTTGCTCAAGTTGACGGGGTCTAACCGAATATTTTTGCCGATAAAGAGCGCAAACTCATCGGGGTTTATTTCGCCCAATCCCTTGAAACGGGTCATCTCCCTATCATTCTTTTTTGTTTTTTTGATAGCCTGCTCCTTGTCTTCGGGGGTATAACAATAGTAGGTTTCCTTTATGTTGCGCTTGTTTCGTACGCGAAAAAGCGGCGTTTGCAGAATATACAAATGCCCTTTTCGAATCAGATCGGGGAAAAATTGCAGGAAAAAGGTGATCAGCAACAAGCGAATGTGCATTCCGTCGACGTCGGCATCGGTAGCAATCACTACTTTGTTGTAGCGCAGGTCGTCCATATCTTCTTCAATGTTGAGCGCCGCTTGCAACAAGTTGAATTCTTCGTTTTCATAAACCACGCGCTTGGTCATGCCGAACGTGTTGAGCGGCTTGCCGCGAAGGCTGAACACAGCCTGAGTGTTGACATCGCGCGATTTGGTAATGGAACCGCTCGCCGAGTCGCCCTCGGTGATAAACAACGTGGCTTCGTCGGCCAATTCGTTCTTGTCGTTGTAATGAACGCGGCAATCGCGCAGTTTGCGATTGTGCAGGCTTGCCTTTTTGGCGCGCTCCTTGGCCAATTTCTTGATATTCGACATCGCCTTGCGTTCCTTTTCCGAATCCACGATCTTACGAAGAAGCGCGTCGGCTGTTTCGGGGTGGCGATGCAGATAATTGTCCAATTCCTTTTTCACAAAATCGCCGATAAACTTGGCAACCGACAAATCGCTACCCGGCGCCATTTCCTTCGAACCGAGCTTCGTTTTGGTTTGCGATTCGAACATCGGCTCTTCTATTTTGATGCTGACGGCGGCAATGATGGACGCGCGAATGTCGGAAGCGTCGAAATCCTTCCGGTAAAATTCGCGGATCGTCTTCACGTAAGCCTCGCGGAAAGCCTGTTGGTGCGTTCCGCCCTGAGGCGTAAATTGACCGTTGGCAAAACTGTAATATTCTTCGCCGTATTGCGTTCCGTGGCATACCGCAATCTCGATGTCCTCGCCTTTGAGATGGATCGGCTGATACAACCCCGGCGAATTCATGTTATCGTCGAGCAAATCGAGCAAACCGTTGCGCGAACAATACTTGATGCCGTTATAAGCAACGGTTAGTCCCGAATTCAGGAAAGTATAATTTTTCAGTAACTTCTCTACGTATTCGGGAATTATTTGATACTGACCGAATAAAGACTCGTCGGGAATAAAACTTGTCAACGTTCCGTTTGCTTGATCGGTGGCCGTTTCCGGATAATCCTCGATTACCATTCCCCGGGAAAAAGTAACCGCTTTGGTGCGTCCGTCGCGAAACGCCTGAATATGAAATTGAGTCGACAGCGCATTTACGGCTTTGATACCCACACCGTTCAAACCCACCGATTTTTTGAAAGCCTTCGAATCGTATTTGGCTCCCGTATTCATTTTCGAGGCCACGTCCAGCACTTTTCCGAGAGGAACACCGCGCCCGTAGTCGCGTATCGAAATCAACCCGGTTTCGTCGATGGTCAGGTCGATTTGTTTGCCGTATCCCATCATATATTCGTCGATGGAATTATCCAACACCTCCTTGATGAGAATATAAACACCGTCGTCGGGCGCCGAACCGTCGCCCAACTTACCGATATACATACCCGGCCGCAGACGAATATGTTCTTGCCAATTCAGGGTTTTTATGCTGTCATCGTGATATTCCGCACTCATTTGGTATCTCCTTGTTTAAAATGTACAAAAGTAGGCAAAACCGGAAATGCGGGTCAAGAAAGTTATTCACATAATTATTAACATTTTATAAATGAGCGCAAAAATTTCACAAAAATATTTCAAAGTTCGTTATTCGGTATGCTTGCAAGGGTTGCTCATAAGATAATGGTTATCAATATTTAATCAAATATATATCAATTTATTTTATTGATTATTATTGAATGAAGTCAACTTGCCGTTGAAGCCGTCCGACAGTTTGTGATTACCGGTCGCCGGCGGACATCCGCATGCTTGAAATTCAGGCAAGAGAAAACGATCAACGGCTCCGATCCTGTTTGCTCGCGATTTGTATCGCTTTCAATTTTTCGCGCGAAAAGACAAAGGTAAATTTACAGCCGGTAGCCGGCGAATCCAGTGTCAGCGCATCGGAATCGTCATACAGCCAATCGGAAAATCTCCAGAAAAACTCCTTGCGCGTCATGCCGACTTTGATTTCGTTGCGCAGCTCAATTTCAGGTTTGTATATATTCCCGGCCATCAGTTTGGCTTCGAGTTTCATCGGTTTGTAGAAAAATATCTCGGTTTTGCCCTTGTAGAAACGATAAATGGTGTCGGTATTATTTGTATTGACAGGGCTTCCCAACGTGTAGCGTTGCCGTTTGAGCATCTTTCCGTATTCGGCTTCAAAGTTGCCGAGCGTCAATTCGAATCCGAACGGATTGGCCGCAAACTGTTCCTTACTGATAGCAATGGCCTTGGCGCGCGACAATTCGCTTTTCGACACGCCCGCGCAGGATGTCAGCAATACAAAGAGAAATAAAAATAGCGCGCGAGATATGAGCACGCGCATAGAGGCATCCGCAGCCCCTTTTCCGTTCCAAAATCTTAAAATCATTTTACTTCAGTATACTTTTTTACATAAACCGAAACGGCTCGTATTTATTCCGCCACTTCGGCTTTCAAACGAATGGTAATGACGGCGTTTTTCGGATCGTTGGTGATGAGGGTCACGACCTTGTTTTGTTCGCCGGCTTGCGTTCCCGCATCGAATGCAATCGTGACGTCGGCCGATGCGCCCGCATTCACTTCTTTCGGAGCGGTAACCGCCACCGTCGGGCTTCCCGATACCGCCTTTCGTATCAGCAACTTACTTTTGCCGCCGTTGGTCAATTTCAGTCGATACTCTTTCTTTTCGCCTTTTTTGATCGTTCCCGCGTCGATCACCGCACGGTCGAGCGCCGCCGAAGGGGCATTCTGCAATTGAGCGGCCGTCATCCGCGAAAAATCTTCTTCGATGTCGGCCGTAACGGTCAATTTGTAATCCTTTGCCTTGTTGTCGTTCAATATCATGCCGATACGGTCGCTCACGAAACCCCAATCGTTCTTCTTGGCCGCATCGTAAGTTACCTTGATGCTTGCCTTTTCGCCTTTTTTGACGGTTGCGGGCAGCACTTCCGTTTTGATGTGTGCCGGCAGGTCGACAAACGATATTTTCACCGCATCGGGGCCGGGATTATAGGCCGTAACGGTCAATGTCGGCTTTTCGTACGAATACACCCGCTTGAAAGACACATGCATATCGTCCAAACGGATGGTGCCCGCAGTGTAGCGAAACGCTTCGGACGGATGCCTTTCCACGGGGCTTACCTCGCCGATGATGCGCAA
>JAVBRP010000175.1:0-14732 GCA_031547815.1 Bacteroidales bacterium
ACGCATCCGGCGCAACGAAATCATGTATGCGCCCGACAAAGGGATACCCGACACCGCCAAAGCCGTGAAATCCTACATCAAATCGGCTTTCGGCGCAACAAGCCCGCAATACAAAAAAATCGGCGGAATAAAATTCACGCAAGTCAAATAATCCGCCGAAAGCCCCTGCGGTAAAATATTCACCGAAAGAGACTGTTCAAAATGACGAGCCGAAAACAGGCTTTTTGAACGGTCTCTTTTTATTAATTCATCCTACGAAACTCAACAGGCGTTTGCCCTGTCTTACTTTTGAATAAACGGCTGAAATATTGCGGATACTCAAAACCGAGCGAATAAGCAATTCCATTGACGGAAAGATTGGTTGTCAATAACAGTCCTTTAGCCCTTTCAATCAAATAAGCGTGGATATGCTGCTGTGTATTCTGCCCCGTCAGGTTGCGCAGAAGGTCGCCCAAATAATGCGGGGACATGGCTAATTCCGAAGCAATATCGTTCGCTGTAATCAGTTTATCCTTATTGTTCTCAAAATGTTTGTGCAGTATGGATTGAAAACGTGTCAGTATATCCGATTCCACACTGTTCCTTGTTCTGAACTGCCGTGTATAAAAGCGTTCGGCATAATTCAGAAGCACGTCCAATTGAGATACGATAATATCCTGACTGTGTTCGTCTATACTCCGTTGATATTCATCCTGTATGTTTTGCATGATACTTTCGACCATAGTCCTTTCGGCATCGGATATATGCAAGGCTTCGTTCGTTTCATACGAAAAGAACTTTAGTTTGCCGATTCTCGCTCCCAAAGGATATTTACGGACAAAATCGGGATGAAATGCCAGCATCCAGCCCCATATACCGGCATGTTCCGATTTTTCGTCCCAACTATGTATTTGTCCCGGCGCAAAAAAGTTCATCGAGCCTCTCGTAAAGTCATATTCACGCCAACCATATTTGGAAGTGCAACTGCTTCCGTCTTTCACTACAATTGAGTACAAATTAAGTTGTACAGGCTTGCCGATAGGTACATAATCTTTCACTTCCGTCAGGCGGTTGATGCTGACCAACGGATGATGGGCAGGCGGACAGCCCAACCGTTTTGTGTATTCCTCAATCGTATTTATTTTAATTATTTGGCTGGATTCCATTTTCCTAAAATCTATTTATTTATACTTCGCGCGGTCAAGTTTTGTGATATTCCTCTTTGCGCCTTAGCGCCTTTGCGAGAGGTAATATCACGCAAAGACGCCAAGGCGCGAAGCACAAAATAACTCCGCGTGAAGTATAATACCCACAAAGGTAACGGTAATTCCTGATTCGGCTATGGTATTATACTATGGGATTTTGCCGTACCAACCGCCAAAGCTGTTTGTCCGAATCCTGCTTCGGCATAAGTGTTGCTTTCATTTGTATATAGGTTTTTGTGCGATTAATCTCCATAATTGTTTATCTGAATCCTCCTTTGGCATAAGGACAATCGGAGAATTATTTTCGCCAGAGGTCGCGGTAAGATATAGTTCCGTTTCTTTTAGGCGTATCAGGTAGTTTTCATCGGATTGCTTTATAAACTCCCAATACTGTAAACGGCTACCGCCTAACGACTGCTGCCATAACTTTACACCCTGCTTTGGAAAAGATGAAGGCTCAAAAGTTTTTTCAGTACAAAGGTTTTTAAGCAGATACGTATTATCTTCCAGTTGGATAAATTGCCATGTAAGGCATTCCCATTCATTGTGGCTGTATAGAATAATCTCCGTTTCATTCTCAACACCTACGTTATATACCCTGATGTCCTTTCCCGTTCCGACGTTCTGTATGGCGTATGTGTTTTCGTAATTACTTTTCATTTTCTTTCCGAAACAAATCCACGGGGCATATTTTGATACAGGAATAAGTAATGCAATCAGTAAAGCCGACAAGAGGATAATCATAATCGTTTTGAATCGTTTCATAAATAACCCTCCGTTACTTTTTTACAATAATCCCAAACTATCTGTTCATTTTCGACAGAATAATATTTGTCGCTCGGTTTTTCTTCACCTTTCGGCCCGAAGTATTTTCCGGTAACGCCTTCCAATTTAGGAGATACAGCGGCTTCAATACTGCTTTTAGCACCTTTGGCAACACTTATCATCATCGGTTTCCAAAGGTAATATATGATTTTTGCTCCCAAATCTTTTGTCGATACCCGGCCAAGACTTGTATTTACAGAGCCGGGATGCACCGAGTTGAATGTGATATTGTTGATACCTGCTTTTTTCGTTTCGGCAATAAAATGACGCATTACCCAGATGATATATAATTTAGATAAGCCGTATGACTTCGACATGGAATAATGGTGTTCCAGTTCTATATCGTCCGGATAGGGCTTTCCGCCCATTTTATGTGCGCCCGATGAAACGGTTACGACCCTTGCAGACGGACTTTTTTTGAGTAAATCGAGCAATAGCGTCGTTAAAAGGAACGGTGCGAAAACATTTATCATCATCGTTTTTTCGTGTCCCTTGCTTGTGGTTTCCCTTGTGCCGCCAAACTGCGCTCCCGCATTATTTACGAGTACGTCCAGACGGTCGTATTTCATTTTAATCGTATCTGCAAAGGCTTTGATTTCGGCAAACGAAAGAAAATCGGCTGTGAACATATCAATGTTGTTATTGCCTGTTTCTCTCTTGATTTCTTCATAAACAGCCTGCATTTTCTGCTTGTTGCGGCCATGCAGGATAATCGTATGCCCCTGTTTTGCGAGCGTTTTTGCGGTTTCTTTCCCGATACCATCAGATGCTCCTGTAATCAGAATTGTTTTATGTTCCATTTTATCTTGATTTTTATGTTGATGCAAAAGTACGGGACGTTATTAAATAGGGAACTATACAAAACGGAGATAGTTGTATACAAAACGGGGATGTAATCTGCGTTCGGTTTTATGATACTCCACGCGTTATCGGCTGCGCGGTCAAGTTTTGTGATATTCCTCTTTGCGTCTTAGCGCCTTTGCGAGAGGTAATATCACGCAAAGACGCCAAGACGCGAAGCACAAAATAACTCCGCGTGAAGTATAGATCCCCGGTCTATTCCTTGGATATCGGCTGTGCGAAAGCCGTCACATCCTTTTCGGTTATTTTTTTGTCGCACAGGATGATCAGCCGCTCCACCACATTGCGGAACTCGCGGATATTGCCCGTCCAATTGATCTTCTGCAATTCGGCGATCGCTTCTTTGGTGATTTCTTTCATCGGCATTCCGTATTCGGTGCAGATTTGCTTGATGAAATGCTCGGCCAGCAGCGGAATATCCTCCAACCGCTCGTTGAGCGTGGGCACGCGCACCAGAATCACACTCAGGCGGTGGTACAAGTCCTCGCGAAACAAATTGTTGGCAATCGCCTGCTTGAGGTCTTTGTTGGTAGCCGCCACAATGCGCACATCCACCTTGATCTCCTTGTCGCTTCCCACGCGCGAAATCTTGTTTTCCTGCAACGCCCGCAGCACCTTGGCTTGCGCCGAAAGGCTCATGTCGCCGATCTCGTCCAGAAAGATCGTACCCTTGTTGGCCGCTTCGAATTTACCGCGTCGATCCTTGTATGCCGATGTAAACGATCCTTTCTCGTGGCCGAAAAGCTCGCTTTCGATCAATTCCGACGGTATGGCCGCGCAGTTCACTTCCACAAAAGGGCCGCCGGCGCGTGAACTTTTCTCGTGCAGCCAGCGTGCCACCAGCTCCTTGCCCGTTCCGTTGCTCCCCGTGATCAGCACGCGCGCATCCGTCGGAGCCACACGTTCGATCATGTCGATCACGTTGCGGATGGCCGGCGATTGACCGATGATTTCGTATGTCTTGTTGACACGGCGTTTGAGCGCCTTCGTCTCGGTGACCATATCCTTACGTTCAAGAGCATTCCGAATGGTAATCAACAACCGGTTTAGGTCCAGCGGTTTTTCAATGAAGTCGAAAGCGCCTTTCTTGATGGCCTCAACGGCGGTGTCGATATTTCCGTGCCCGGAAATCATCACCACCGGAGCGTCGCCCGGCATGTCGAGCAGCTTTTCGAGCACCTCCATGCCGTCCATGTTCGGCATCTTGATGTCGCAAAGCACCAATTCATACTTTCCTTTGCCGAACATCTCGATACCTTCGATGCCGTCAACGGCGGTGTCTATTTCGTGGTTTTCATATTCCAACACCTCTTTCAGCGTATTCCGAATACTGCGTTCGTCGTCGATTACCAATATTTTTGCCATACTTTTTTATAGTTTAAAGTTTGAGGTTTAAAGTTTGAGGTTTCAGGTTTCAAGTTTGAAGTTTCAGGTTTCATGTTACGTGGCTTTGCCCAACTTTAAACTTGAAACCTGAAACTTTAAACTTTTCCGTGGCTTTGCCAAACCCGAAACTCGAAACCCGAAACTACATGTCTCTGATCCAAATATTCCGATAGCTTACCGGATTGCTGTGATCCTGCAACACCAGCGGCAATCGGCCGTGCGGAACGTATGACGGCAACCCGATGTATTCCGTTTTTCCTTTTATCTCGGTATTGTTTTGAACCACAACGCCGTTTTGCAGCACCGTGATGCGAGCGGGCGACACCGCATCGCCTTTTCCGTTGAATACGGGCGCCGTATATATAATGTCATAAACCTGCCATTCGCCCGGCTTGCGGCAAACATTCACCAGCGGAGGCGACTGTTTGTAGATGCTTCCCGCTCCTCCGTTGGTGTAGGTGGGGTTATTATAGGTGTCGAGAACCTGAAGTTCGTACATGCTTTGCAGGAAAATACCGCTGTTGCCGCGCCCTTGTCCCGTCTTTTGCGGATCGACCTCCGCAGGCGTGCGCCATTCGATATGCAATTGGCAACTTCCGAAAACCCGCTTGGTTTGAATCGTGCCCGTCTTCGGCACCACGGTTACCGCTCCGTTCTCCACTTTCCATTTCGCTTCGCTGCCGTCGGCGCTTGTCCATTGCGACAAATCCTTTCCGTCGAAAAGAACGATGGCATCCGAAGGCGGTTTGGTTCCTTCGCCCGGAGTAACTACTTGCGGTTGGTTGTTCCAATATTCGGTATATTCGGGTTTCCACTTGGCTTCCTGAGCCGCAAGCGACCCCGCAAACCCGAACACAGTCAATAAAATAATCCAATTTTTCATCATCAAATATTTAGATTTATGAAATAAAATTTGAACGCTAAAAGTAGTCATTTTCCGGATTCGTCAAAAACCGGGTAACGAAATGTCCGCAAAAGTGAACGCAAATAACGGGAATCGTCCCCTTGCCCGATAAAAACGGCGATATTTTCTAAAAAAAACATAAAACAACCGTTCGAATCGAATAAAATTGTATTTTTGAAACAGTATTTTCTAACCATTAATTAAGCCTTATTTGATGAATACCGATAGACGAAATTTTATTAAAACCGCCGCCGTCGCCGCAGGAATGATCGGTGTCGGCACCATGACCGATGCGTGCGCCGCGCCCGATGCCCGGAAAAAAGTATCGCTGAACCTGTCCTTTCAGGAAAGCACGGCTCCCGGAAAAGACCTGAACGAAAAGTTCGATTATATGGAAAAAATGGGTATCGTCGGGTTCGAGCCGCACGGAAAGACGTTGCCCGGACGAATCAACGAGATACAACAGGCATTGCGCGGTCGCAACATTAAAGTCAGCGCCATCTGCGCCGGCTTTTCGGGTTGGCTCATCGCCCAAGACGAAGCGCAACGCAAGGAATGTATGGAAACATCCAAGGAAATCATGGCTGCCGGCGCCGAATTGGGTTCCGTCGGCATGATACTCGTTCCCGGATTTAACCGCCAACAACCCTCGTTGCAAATGCCCGAAGCGCGCGAAGTGCTGATCGAGCAACTCAAGGAATTGGGCGATTTCGGTTTGAAACACAAAACGACATTGATCCTCGAGCCGCTCAACAGACGCGAAGCATGGTTCCTGCGCTTGGTTGCCGATGCCGCCGCTATGTGTCGCGACACCGAAAATGCGGGCGTCACCTGTCTGGGCGATTTCTGGCACATGACGTGGGAAGAGACGAGTGACTACGGCGCGTTCATGTCCGCAGGCAAATATCTGAGCCACGTACATATTGCAAGCCGCCAACGCCGCAAGATGCCGGGCGAAGACGGAGCCGCCGACAATTATATTTCGGGATTCAAGGCATTGAAGGAATTGAATTACCAAAACTATGTCAGTTTCGAGTGCGGAACGGAAGGCAAACGCGAAGAAACCGTGCCCGCCGCCGTGAAACTGCTGCGGGAGCAATGGGCAAAAGCATAGTTGTTTTCGATTTTTAAATATGTGTATATGGCACTTTCGATAGACATTACCAAACGATATACATACGCCGATTATCTGACGTGGGCCGACGGTAAAATGCGTGAGTTGATCAACGGGTTCATCCGGATGATGACACCTGCCGTAAGCACACGCCATCAACGCATATCGCGGGAAATTGAATTTGCCTTGGTGGGATTCATCCGAAAACACAAAGGCAATTGTGAAGTGTTTTATGCTCCGTTCGATGTGCGCTTTCCCAAAAAGAATGATACATCAGACGACAAAATAGATACTGTGGTGCAGCCCGATATTTGTGTCGTTTGCGACCCTTCGAAAATAGACGAAAAAGGTTGTCTCGGTGCGCCGGATATGATTGTCGAGATACAATCGCCGTCGACGGCCAAGTATGACCTGCGCGAAAAATTCGACCTCTATCAGGAGGCCGGAGTGCGCGAATACTGGGTGGTGCATCAGGATAAAGCTGTGGACGTTTTTATTCTGCAACCCGACGGGAAATATGACAAAGGCACATTCTATCAAGTGCATGAAACCGTTCCGGTGCATGTATTGAAAGGCTGTGAGATAAAATTGGAAGAAATCTTTAATCGAACATAATCAATTGAATTAATTAATCAAAAATAACCAATCAAAAATCAAAGTCGTTTAGTTAAGAATTTTATCATTATGTTTTACCCCCCCCCCGACCCCAAAAGGGGAGTCTCGGAATACCGCGCTTTGCGAAAGTCCCCCTTTAGGGCAGGGCCGGTAAGTTCTTATCAAATATTATCGGTTAATGTCCTGACGGACAATTTTATTCTTCTTGCTGTTCCGTTCTATTGACGTTATTTCCCTAACGGGAAATTTTGTGCCGAATTGTCCGTAGGACAACCACGTCAATAGAAAAACCGCCCCGCGATGATCATTTGCCCGCAGGGCATTAACGGAGAACTTACCGGCCCTCCCCTTTAGGGGATAGGGGATTTAGGGGTGAAGACAAAATAAAAGCGTTAACTAAACGGCATTGAATCAAAAATCAAAAATTGATCAAAATGAGAAGGAAACTTAGAATGGGAATGGTAGGCGGCGGAAGCGACGCCTTCATCGGAGCAATCCACCGGTTGGCCGCTTTCATGGACAACCAATGCGAGTTGGTGTGCGGATGTTTCAGCATCGATCCCGAAATATCGTTGTCGTCGGGACGATCGTATTTCCTGCCCGACAGCCGTATTTACAAAACGTATCAGGAGATGTTCGAAAAGGAAGCTCTGCTTCCGGCGAACGAACGCATGGATTTCGTAACAATCGTGACGCCCAACTATTGGCACTTCGAACCGGCCATGATGGCGCTCGAACGCGGATTTCACGTGGTGGTGGACAAGCCGATAACTTTCAGCCTCGAACAGGCCAAGCAATTGAAGGCCAAAGTGGAGGAAACCGGTTTGGTGCTGGCGCTTACGCATACATACAGCGGCTATCCTGCGGTGAAGGATGCCAAAGCGCGTATCGCGCGCGGCGACATCGGGCAAATCCGCAAAGTATACGTCGAATATCCGCAAGGATGGCTGTCGAAAAGAATCGAGCTTGAAGGCGGCAACAACGCCGGATGGCGCACCGACCCGAAACGTTCGGGCAAAGCGGGCGCAATGGGCGACATCGGGACGCACGCTTGGCACTTGGCCGAATACATCACGGGGCTGAAAGTGACCGAACTGTGCGCCGAACTGAAAGCTTTTGCGCCGGGGCGTCCGATCGACGACGACGGTGCGGCTTTGCTGCGCTACGAAAACGGCGCAACGGGTGTTCTCATGGCCACTCAAATTGCGGCAGGCGAAGCCAATGCCTTGAAAATTCGCGTGTATGGCGAGAAAGGCGGCATCGAATGGCAACAGATGAACCCTAACATCCTTTGGCTGAAATGGGGCGATCGTCCCACCGAAATAATCGACGTGGGCGGCAATGCGCAAATGACGCCCGGCGCGCTGTACAACACCCGCACTCCGGCAGGTCATCCCGAAGGTTATTTGGAAGCCTTCGCAAACATCTATCGCAACTTTGCCAACACGGTGCAGGCAAAGATCGCGGGCGAACAACCCAAACCCGAGTGGGCCGACTTCCCGAACGTAAACGACGGCGTGCGCGGCATGCAGTTTATCGAAACCGTAGTGACGGCGGGATACGACGACAGCCGCAAATGGGTAAAATGGATAGAATAAAAAGGTTTAAAGTTTAAGGTTTCAAGTTTAAAGTTACGTGGCTTTTGCCCAACCTTAAACTTGAAACCTCAAACTTTAAACTTGAAATCTCAAACTTTAAACTTAAAATTATGGCAAGACCGGTTACTTTATTTACGGGACAATGGGCAGACCTCGATTTCGAAGTTGTCTGCCAAAAAGCGAAAGCGATGGGCTACGACGGCCTTGAATTGGCATGTTGGGGCAACCACTTCGAAGTGGACAAAGCCGACGACGCTTATTGCAAATCGCGGCGCGACACGATGGCCAAGTACGGACTGCAATTGTTTTCCGTATCCAACCACTTGTTGGGCCAGTGCGTGTGCGATTTGATAGACGAACGCCACCAATCCATAGCGCCCGCCCATGTGTGGGGCGACGGCGATCCCGAAGGCGTACGCCGACGTGCGGCGTTGGAAATGATTGAAAATGCCCGGGCCGCAAACCGCTTGGGCGTAAAAATCGTGAACGGATTCACGGGCAGTTCCATCTGGCATTTGGTGTATTCGTTTCCCGCCGTTCCCGAATCGATGATCGATCGCGGTTACGAGGATTTTGCACACCGTTGGACGCCGATTCTCGACGAGTTTCAAAAGCTCGGCATGCGGTTCGCGTTGGAAGTGCATCCCACCGAGATAGCATTCGATATCGCTTCGGCGGAACGAGCATTGAAAGCGGTGAATTATCATCCCGCATTCGGATTTAACTACGATCCCAGCCATTTCGGCTATCAGGGCGTGGATTATGTCGAATTCATCTACAAATTCGCCGATCGCATTTTCCATGTACACATGAAAGACGCGGGTTGGAGTTCACATCCGACGCAAGCGGGCGTTTTCGGCGGGCATTTGCCTTTCGGCGATCGCCGTCGTTATTGGGACTTCCGCAGCGTGGGACGCGGCAATATCGAGTTCGAAGAAATTATCCGCGCGCTGAACCGCATCAATTACGACGGTCCGCTTTCCGTGGAATGGGAAGACAGCGGGATGGATCGCGAACACGGTGCGGCAGAATCGTGCGAATACGTGAAAGGCATCGATTTCAAGCCTTCGAATATCGCTTTCGATGCAGCTTTCGATAAAGAAAATCAATGATCCGATAGATAGCGTTTATATAAATAATGTAGCAAAAGATGATTATTCGGCTCGGAATTTGTTTCGGATCAATCGAAAATAACCATTAAAACAAAAATTCTATGGCAGTATTAGTCGGAAAAAAAGCGCCTTCATTCAGTGCGCCTGCCGTCGTTACCGGCGGTGAAATAATAGAAAACTTCTCGTTGGATCAATATCTCGGAAAGAAATACGTCGTATTTTTCTTCTATCCCGCAGATTTTACGTTCGTGTGTCCCACCGAGTTATTGGCTTTTCAAGAAAAACTGGCCGAATTCGAAAAACGCGACACGGTAATCGTCGGCTGTTCGGTCGACTCGCAATTCTCCCATTGGAAATGGTTACAAACACCGCTGAAAGACGGCGGCATCAACTCCGTGACCTATCCGTTGGTGGCCGATTTGTCGAAGGTGATCGCGCAAAACTACGATGTGCTGGCCGGCGAATATGACTACGACGACAACGGCGATTCGATTTTCGTGGGTACTCCGCAAGCATATCGCGGATTGTTCCTGATCGACAAAGCCGGCGTGGTGCAACACCAACTGGTCAACAACATGCCGCTCGGCCGCAGCGTCGACGAAGTAATTCGTTTGGTAGATGCATTGCAGTTCTTCGAAGAAAACGGCGAAGTATGTCCCGCCAACTGGCACAAAGGCGAAAAAGGCTTGAAAGCCACTCAGCAAGGGATTGCAAGCTATTTGTCAGCGAAGGGTTAAGTTAATTGTCCGGAAGTATAAAAAGCCGCATCGAATTATTTATCGATGCGGCTTTTGACTTTTGTCTTTCTTCGATTATTTTCCTACATTTGGCCGTTGAAAAGAAATCTTGTCATTTATTGATACCGATAACACTTTTGTTTAACTCGTAAAAATTTAATGAAATGTTGAAACGATTGATGCAACTTATTATCCTATTGTCGGTTTGTCTTGCGGCAGCGTGCAATAAACCCGCTTATCAGCCGTCGTACGCCGTTTGTTGCAAAGTGTCCGATTATCCCGCCCTTGTCGCGGCAGGATACAATTACGCGGAGGCAACCGTAGGCGGATTTTTGGTGCCCGACAAAGACGATGCCGCCTTCATTGAACAATTGGACGAAATGAAACGCCTGAATGCGAAAGTAGTCTCATGCGTCAATTTCATTCCCGCAAAACTCCCCATCGTCGGCCCCGAACCGAAACACGACGATATTTTGGTGTGGGCCGAAACGGCTTTACGCCGAGCGCAAACGGCGGGGATGTCGTACATCGTCTTCGGAAGCGGCGGAGCGCGCAAAGTGCCTGACGGTTTCGACAAACAACGGGCGACGGAACAATTCGTCGATCTTTGCAAAAAACTGGGGCCGATAGCCGGCAAATATAACATGACGATCGTGGTGGAACCGCTCAACAAAGGCGAAACCAATCTGATCAATTCCGTGAAAGAAGGTGCCGACATCGTCAATGCCGTCAATCATCCGAACATTCGATTGCTGTGCGACATCTATCACATGATGCGCGAGAACGAACCCGCCGACGAAATTGTCAAATACGCATCGTTGATACGTCATTGCCACATTGCGGAAAAAGAAACGCGCTCGGCGCCCGGAACCGCCGGCGACGACTTTACGCCGTATTTCAAGGCTTTGAAACAGATCAACTATCAAGGAACATTATCCATCGAGTGTAAATGGAACGATTTCGCGCAACAACTTGCTCCCGCATTGCAATATATGAAAAAGCAGTTCGAATCGCTGAAATAATATTCTGCCGACACACGGCAAACAATCCGTCCGTTAACGCATCTATAATATGTGTTAACGGATTTTTTTTGGAATTTACTGAAAAAGAAATTGTTGTATTTATCTCGGTTGTTTCGCCTCCACATGCCCCCAGTTTTCGCCCGATTTGATGCGGTATAATTGCATTTCGCTGATACCGTATCGTTTGGCGATTTGTTTGAAAGTACGTTTGCGGTCGGGGTCGTTGATAAGGGCTTTCAGTCGTTTCACCTGTCTTTCGGTCAGTTTGGAACCTTTGGTGCGCGGCGTATGATTTTTGCGGGCGTGTTGCACTTTCGGATTTTGGTTTTGATGTTGCAGCATCTCCTCGCGGGTGGCCCACTTCAAGTTTTTTATCGAATTGTTTTGTTTATCGAAATCGAAATGAATCACATAAGTTTGTTCCGGTTTCGGTTCGGGCAGAAAATAATGCGCCACCAATTTATGCACGCAACGGCTGAATTTGATCTTGTGCCCGAGGCTCAACACGGGATACCCTTCGATAAGCCCGCATTTCAACATCTTACCGTTTTCGATACCGTTCGTGTAGCTCACCACACGGCCGTAATTGGATATGGCATACTTTCTTCGGAGCGGTTTGCTTATATCCGCCGGCTCTATGTCTTTCCATTGTTCGTTCCAAAAACTTTTCATATCGGTTCAAATTCAAGATTCCAAATTGCCTTCGGGATTCAGATCAATACCGCGAAGCAAATATCGCCAAAGGCTCATATCATCGAAGATTCTATCGCGAAGCAAATATCGTCGAAGACAAATATCACGTCAATCAAAAATTATCAATCGAAAATCAAAAATGCCCTAACTGTCCCCGTCGTGCTTCACTTCCACATCCTTCATCGCGTGCGCTTTCAATGAAACATATTGCTTCCGGTTGCGGGCGATGTCGCAAGCCGCATAAACCGCTTGACGGAACGATTCGGGCGAGGCCGTTTCCTTCCCGACAAGATCGTAGGCCGTGCCGTGAGCAGGCGATGTACGCACGATCGACAATCCGGCGGTAAAATTCACGCCGTTATCGAAACATAAGGTCTTGAAAGCCGTCATGCCTTGGTCGTGATACATAGCCAATACCACATCGAATTTGCGGTAATTGTCCGAACCGAAGAACCCGTCCGACGGATACGGCCCGAAAGCCAAAATTCCCTCGTTTTTGGCTTTTTCGAGCGCGGGTATGATCACCGTTTGCTCCTCGCGGCCGAGCAACCCGTTGTCGCCCGCATGCGGATTGAGCGACAGCACGGCAATGCGCGGACGGTTGATGTTGAAATCCTCCAACATCGTTTTGTTGAGCAGGCGCAGTTTCGACATGATCTTGTCCTGCGTCACCAGCGACGAAATGTCCGCGAGCGGCGCATGTCCCGTAAGGATGCCCATTCGCAGCGAATCGCTCACCATCAGCATCAACACCTCGCCGTTGCCGAATTCCGATTGCAGGTATTCGGTATGTCCGGGAAAACGAAACTGATCCGATTGGATGTTCGACTTATTGATCGGCGCCGTCACCAACGCAGCCGTCCATCCGCTTTTCAACTCGGCGACGGCGGCTTTCAGGCTCGCCAAAGCAGCTTCGCCGCCTTGTGGCGTCGATTTCCCGATTTCCACGCGAACTTCGTCGTTCAGACAATTCACCACATTGATTCTTTCGTCCTGCGCTTCTTCGGCCGAACGCACCGCGTGCGTGTTCAGGTTGCTTAAACTGAGCGCCTTGCGGTAATATGCAATTACTTTTGGCGAACTGTAGATCACCGGCGTGCATATCTCCAGCATTCGGGGATCGTTTAAGGTCTTGAGAATCACTTCGCACCCGATGCCGTTGATGTCGCCGTGCGTGATACCTATGCGCAATTTTTTTCCTTCCTTCATTGAATTGATTTATACGACCTTTTTGAATAAGTGTGTCAAAAAACTCGTCATTGCGAGGAGGAACGACGAAGCAATCTCGTTATAATCAAAAAGATTGCTTCGCTATCACTCACAAAGACGTTAAATTTTGACACATCCTCTTTCCGAGGTCTTTTTCGTTTTATCGATAATTCTTTAAAAATTCGAACAACAATCTCACCCCAACGCCCGTCCCGCCTTTGATGCGGTAAGCGTCGGTCTTTTTCAGAAACGACGGGCCGGCAATATCCAAATGGATGAACGGGTAATCGGTGAAATGCTCCAAAAACTTGCCCGCCGTGATAGCCCCCGCAAGGTCTCCGCCGACGTTTTTCAAGTCGGCAATATCCGATTTGAGCGCTTCCGCATAATCGTCCCAAAACGGAAGCTCGGCAATCCGTTCGAAAACCGCATCGCCGCAATCTTTGAGCAAGCCGAAAACTTCGCGCGAAGCGTTGCCCATTCCCGCCATCGCACGTTCGCCGATCGCACGGTGCGCCGCTCCCGTGAGCGTAGCCATGTCGATCACCAACTCCGGTGCGTACTTTTTCGCGTAACTCAACGCATCGGCCAAGATGAGGCGTCCCTCGGCGTCGGTATTCAACACTTCCACGGTAGTTCCGTCGTACATCGCGATGATGTCGCCCGGCGAATACGACCGCGAACCGAGGCGATTATCGGTGGCCGGCACCAACCCGACAACGTGCAACGGCAGTTTAGCCGAAGCAGCAGCATAAAGCGCTCCGGCAACGGCAGCGCCGCCCGACATGTCGCATTTCATGTAATCCATGCTGTCCGGCGTCGGTTTCAGGCTCAAGCCTCCCGTGTCGTACACCACTCCTTTGCCCACCAGCACTACGGGCCGTTTGTTTCGTGCATTCTCGGGCTTCCACTCCATCACCGTAAAAGTCGGCTCTTCCGCGCTTCCGCGGTTCACCGCCAAAATCCCGCCCATTCTCATGGCTTGAATGTCCGCTTTGCGAAGCACCTGCACGGCAAATCCCGCTTCTTTGCCCATCGTTTCGAACTCGCGGGCAAGCTGCGTCGCCGTCATGAAATCGGCAGGCTCGTTTACCATGTCGCGCGCTTTGTATACAGCTGCCGTCAAGCGGTTCAGGTTATCGACCTCCGACACAACGAAAGCCGCGCCCGTTCCGGAAACATGCGCCAACGAATACCGCTTTTCTTCCCGTTTCCCGACATATTTCAGGAATTGATAATCGGACAACACCAGCCCTTCCGCGAAAGCGAAAACCAACCGGCGATCGATTCCCGTATCGACGATCGTTATCGCGTCGATTTTTTCGCCGACGATTCGCCGGTGTATCTCGCCGGCGCCGCACCGCATGTTTTCCGCCTCTTTGTTGACGGCGCATGCGGGGTCGACTATTTGAACAAACACTTGAAAATCGCCTTTGTTGACGACAATTTGTTTGGCTTCGGTCTCCGTGCGG